>CAMHPM010000034.1 GCA_946187025.1 uncultured Prevotellaceae bacterium | reverse complement strand
TGGCGGTTGACGTATTGGCAGTCGGCCAGGCGGTTGAGTGCATCGGCTTTCAGCTTGCTGTCGGCCGAGGCGGCTCGTGTGGTGGTGAAGGTGTTGAAGTATGTGAGTGCCTGGTTGTATTTCTTTTGCTTGAAGTATGCGTAGGCCAGGGTGTAGATGGCTTGTCCGTAGTTGTTCTGGGTGCGTTGTGCGTTGTTGATGTATCGGTGGAGGTCGGTCATGGCCTGTTGCAGCTTACCTTGCCGGTACTCTGATTCGCCTTTGATGTAGTATGCTTCGTTTGACCCCAGGTCGATGGCTTGGTTCATGTAGGCATCGGTCTCGGGGTATTTGCCTGCGATGAATTCCTGCACTCCCAGGTTGTAGAGCACTCGTTGCTTGGCATTGAGTATCTCGCGGCTCGGGTTTTTTATCTTGTTGATGCTTGCCAGTGCTGCGGGGTAGTTCTTTGTTGTGAAATAGACTTCGGAGAGGTGTTTGCTCACGCTTGATGCGTATGCCGACTGTGGGAATTGGTTGAGGAATCGTTCGAAGACGTTGACCGACTCGCCGAATCCCATCGTGTTGCCTTCGTGGAGGGTCAGTGCGTAGTTGTAGAGGGCTTCTTCTTGCAGTGCGGTGCTGGCTGTCATCTCTGATGCCTGCTGGAATGCGATTTGTGCCTGTCGTTTGTTTTGGCTATATACGTAGCATATTCCTGCGTTGAGCCATGAGCTTTGTGCCATCTCGTCGGTATATATGTCGGCGCTGCGGCTCAGCAGCGGTGCGGCCTTGGCATATTCCTGGGTTCCCATGTATGCCAGTCCCAGCTTGTAGAGGGCGGTGCGCTTGGGTGTTTCCACTCCATATACATACTGTCCGAGTGGTTCGATGGCTTTCGTGTAGTTCTTTTGGTCGTAGTAGGCCTCGCCTCGTATGCGTTGCATTTCGTGCAGGTAGCTCATGTCGATGTCGGCTTGCTGGAGGCTGACGAGTGGCAGCTGGTTGTTGAGCAGCGACAGTGCTTTCGACGGCTGTTGTGTGTTCAGGTAGCAGTCGGCCATATATACGGGTATGGTGCGCGAGTAGTCGCTGTTCTGGTTCAGTATCTGGAAGTCTTCGAGTGCGTCGGCATAGCGTCCGCGCAGGTACTTCACGTAGCCTGTGTAGTACACCATGTCCATCTGGTGGGTGGTGCAGTTCTGCATGTGTCCCAGCAGTTCCTCGGCGCGGTCGATGTCTTCGTTGTTGATGAGGGCAATGACCTTGCAGATGTTGGTTTCCTCGCGTTCGGCGTCGTGCATGGTGCGGATGGCATCGGCATATTTGTCATATACGTACAGTGCTTCGGTATAGTTGCCTTCGCTCACCATCATGTTGGCACGCAGCAGGCTCAGGCGGTCGGCTGCAAGGCTCTGCTTGTGTTGTGCCACAAAGCGTTCTATGCGCTCCTTCGTGCCGGGTGTGTGCAGGTAGTAGTCGGCTGTCAGCCCTATCTCCGTGGCTGCGATGCGGCGTTCTTCACCCAGTGTCTCTGGCAGTGAGCCTACACTCTGGCGGGCTGCTTCGTAGTGGCCGTCGGCCAACAGTCGCATGGCCTCTTCAAGACCCATGGCTTCGTGGGTGGCACGGCTGTAGTGCTGTGCATTGGCAACACCCATGCCGAGAGCACAGGTTATGCACATCGCTGCAATTTGCAGGCGTGTCCTATTCATTGTTTCTATCTTCATATGTCGTTACTGTTTGTTATTTCATGTGCAAAATTACGGATAAAAAATGAAACACACGCGCGCGAATCCTATTTTTATGCAATTATTTATATTGAATTAATGTTTTTTTACAAAAACCCGCCGCTTTACCTCCGCTTTTTTCAAGCGCACCGGCAGCAATCCACGAGGCGTTCCGCAACAGGATTCCATACACCCGCTCACAGCCACTTGTGGAGGGTGGCGTCTGCGAGTGCGGAGTCACGGGCCTGCGAGTGCGGAGTCTCGGCCCTGTGAGTGCGGAGTCTCGGCCCTGTGAGTGCGCACTCTCAGACGCGCGATGCCATGCACCTGAAAACTCACATATCTGCATCGGACTGATTTTTTTCATACCGATTAAACCTTTCCCGAGTCGGAACGTCAAAACGAATGAAAACAGAAACATATCATTATTAACAACTAAAACACAAAGATTATGAAGAAACTGATTTTTGCAATCGTAGCAATGGTAATGTCACTGAGCATGACAGCTCAGAACCAAGGTGGCCAGGGCGGTCAGCGCCAGCGCCGCGAGTTCAATCCAGAAGAGCAGGCAACACGCCAGGCAGACCGTATGAAGGAACAACTCGGCATCAACGACGAGCAGTCTAAGAAGCTGAAGGAATACTACACAACTCAGGCAAAAGAGCAGCAGGCCCGTATGCAGAAGATGATGGAAGGCGGCCAGCCACAGAACTTTGACCGCGAAGCCATGATGAAAGAAATGCAGGAGCGCCAGGCAGCTCAGGAGAAAGCACTGAAGGGCATCCTCACAGAAGACCAGTACAAGAAATACCAGAAGCAGCAGGAAGAAATGCGTCAGCGCTTCCAGCAAGGCGGTGGCCAAGGCTTCGGCGGCGGTCAGGGCTTCGGTGGCGGACCTCGTCAGGGTGGCCAGGGCGGACCTCGCCAGGGCGGCCAGCAGAACTAACGGCTACGGCAAGAGAAACAATTACTAAACAATTTGAACAGGTTGGCGTGCATTCACTGCGCGCCAACCTGCGTTTTTATGCCTCGTTACCAACATTTTTACCACCACACCGCCCTTTTTTTCACCATTTGTAGGCCGCAAACAATTATTATTTACTAACTTTGCACGATAAAACAAGATGTTTATGGAACAAAATCTACTCGTATATAACACACTGACCCGGCAGAAAGAACTCTTCCGCCCGCTCAATGCACCACATGTAGGCATGTACGTATGTGGCCCAACGGTCTATGGCGATGCCCACCTGGGACATGCCCGCCCCGCCATCACGTTCGACATAATATTCCGCTACCTCACACACCTGGGCTATAAAGTGCGCTACGTGCGCAACATAACCGACGTGGGACACCTCGAACACGATGCCGACGAAGGCGAAGACAAGATAGCAAAAAAGGCAAGGCTCGAAAGCCTGGAACCGATGGAAGTGGCACAATACTACACCAACCGGTTCCACGACGCCATGCGCGCACTCGGATGCCTGCCACCGTCAATCGAACCACACGCCACCGGACACATCATCGAACAAGAACAACTGGTGCAGGAAATACTCGACAACGGCTTTGCATACGAGTCGAACGGCTCAGTCTATTTCGATGTCGAAGCCTATAACCGCAAACATCACTACGGAGTACTGTCGGGACGTAACCTCGACGACATAATCAACAACTCGCGCGAACTCGCAGGAGTGGGCGAGAAACGCAACCAGGCCGACTTTGCACTCTGGAAGAAAGCACAACCCGAGCACATCATGCGCTGGCCGTCGCCATGGAGCGACGGATTCCCCGGATGGCACTGCGAATGCACGGCAATGGGTCGCAAATACCTCGGCAACCACTTCGACATACACGGCGGCGGCATGGACCTCGTGTTCCCACACCACGAGTGCGAGATAGCACAGGCAGTGGCCAGCCAGGGCGACCAGATGGTACACTACTGGATCCACAACAACATGATAACCATCAACGGACAGAAGATGGGCAAGAGCCTCGGCAACTTCATCACCCTGGTCGAATTCTTTGCCGGCAGCCATAAAGACAAAGACGGCAACGAGATGCTTGCACAGGCATACACCCCGATGACCATACGCTTCTTCATCCTGCAGGCACACTATCGCAGCACCGTCGATTTCAGCAACGAAGCCCTCATCGGAGCACAACGCGGCCTCGAACGCCTCGCCGATGCCTGCAAGACCCTCGGCACCCTGCAGCCAGTGGCCGATGGCACCATCGGCAAGGAGCAGATAGAGCAACTCAGGCAGAAGTGCTACGATGCCATGAACGACGACTTCAACACCCCGATCGTGATATCCAACCTCTTCGAGCTGGCCAGGCTTGCCAACCAGGTGGCCGACCATCATGCCACCATCACAGCCGATGCACTCGATGCAGCCAAGCAATTGTTCCAGCTTTTTGCTGCCGACATACTCGGACTCCGGCTTGCAGCCCAAGGCTCGCAGGACGGCAACGGAGCCGCACGCGAGGAGGCATTCGGCCATGTCGTCGATATGTTGCTCGAGCAGCGGATGAAGGCCAAGGCCAACAAGGACTGGGCGACGAGCGACATGATTCGCGACCAGCTCGCTGCACTCGGATTTGAAGTGAAGGATACAAAAGACGGATTTAGCTGGAAACTGAACAAATGAACAAGCTGCAACGGATTCTGATGATCGTATCACTCTTCTTTCTGGTGATATGTCTTGGGGCAACGATATGGGCTGTGTATATACTGCACGACCCTTCGATGTGGATGTATGCTGCAATCTTTGCCCTTGCAATTGTGTGGTTTTCGGTCACGATATACAAGAGCAGGAAATAGGCTGGGGCGATGTGTGCCACCGCCATCAGCTTGTCGCCTGCCGATAATGCGAAAGGCAAGCCGCTACGTGTTGTAGGGCTTGCCTTTCTGTTTTTCTATTTTGCGGCCGGTTATTTCTTTAGCACCGGCTGCTTATGCTTATATCACCGGTTACTTATAGAGGTATCGTTTGATGTTCTTCTTCGGTGTTTTCTGGAATTCCTCGTCGCGCACTTCGAACGATGTGAGCTGTGCAAACTTAGGTAGCAGGTTGTTCACCTCGGCTCTCGATGCCTCGAGTGTTTCGGCCAGCTGTTCGCGACGGATGCCGAGTTGTTCGAGTTTTGCATCGGTTACGTAGGTCAGTGCGATGAATTTCTCTTCGCGTTGCACGAGCACACACTCGTCGGCTATGGTGTGGCCCAGTATCACGTCTTCCACTTCCTCCGGATACACGTTCTGTCCGTTGGCTCCGAGCAGCATGTTCTTCTTGCGTCCGCGTATGTAGATGAATCCGTCGTTGTCGATGGTCACCAGGTCGCCTGTGTGCAGCCAGCCTTCGCTGTCGATTGCCTCGCGTGTGGCTTCCGGGTTTTTGTAGTATCCGGTCATCATGTTGGTGCCTCGTGTCACGAGTTCGCCAGGGCAGTTGATCGGGTCGTCGCTCAGCACTTTCACCTCCATGCGGCTCACTACTTTGCCACACGAGCCGATGCGTGCCTCGTTGTGGTTGGCATAGCTGATGAGTGGTGCGCACTCGGTCATGCCGTAGCCCACGGTGTATGGGAAGTTGATTTTCTGCAGGAATTCATCGACTTCGCGGCTCAGTGCGGCTCCGCCGAATATGAGTTCGTAGAATTTGCCGCCGAAGAGGTTGATGAGGGTCTTGCGTATCTTCTTATATACCACGTGGCGCAGTCCCGGGATGGCGAGCAGCAGTCGCATCTTTGGTGTGCGCAGTTGTGGAAACACTTTGCCGCGTATGATTTTTTCGACGATGAGCGGCACGGTCACTACCAGGTGCGGGTGCACGTCGGCAAATGCCTTGAGCAGTATGGCCGGGCTTGGGATCTTGGTGAGCAGGTAGATAGGGCGTCCGGTTGACATAGGGTAGAGGAACTCGATTGAGAATCCGTACATGTGTGCCATGGGGAGTATCGACATGAATTGTGCCCCGTCGGTCACCGGTGGCAGGAAGTCGTGGCAGAACACTACGTTCGACCAGAATGTGCGGTAGGGCAGCATCACGCCCTTGGGGTTGCCGGTCGAGCCCGATGTGTAGCTCAGGAGTGCCAGGTCTTCGAGATCGACATCGTCGAAATGTACGTCGTCGGGTTTCAGTCCGTCGGGATAGCGGCGGCTGAACTCTTCGCCGGCTTTGGCGTAGGCTTTGGCCAGCGGTGTGTCGGCATCGGTGTCGAATGGTGCGAAGGTTGTGATATCTATCATGATTCCACGGTCGGTGCCGGTGCTCTTCTCATACACGTTGTGGTTGGTGATGAGCAGTTTGGCTTCAGAGTGCTCCACGAGGTGGTCTATCTGGTCGATGTGGAAGTCGGACAACAATGGCACGGCAACGGTTTGGTTGGTGAATATCGAGAGGAATGCCACTGCCCAGTTTGCACTGTTTTTGTCGCACAGGGCCACCTTGTCGCCTCGGCCGATGCCGTAGATTTCGTATAGTAGTTGCAGGCGCACTATCTGCTCGTAGGCTTCGTGGTGGGTGTATGCAATGTTTGTGCCATAGTCGGTGAAGGCCAAGTTTGACCATTCGCGGCGGAACATGTCGCTGATGAAGGCCATCATCGGCTTTGCATGAATGTCTGTTGTCATATATGTGTAGTCTTGTTAAAATGATGCAGGCCCTACTCCGGCAGGGCCAAAAGTGCTGCAAAATTACGTCTTTTTACTCACGTAATTGCACACCACACACGTAATCCTTGCAATAATTGAGTGTAAAATTCACAAAACACGTATGTTTTGCGCACTCTACTTTACATCATCGTGGCCTCAAAAATCATGTGGCATACCTCGTCTTCCGGGGTGGTGTATGCGGCCGGTTTTCTGCGAGTGCGCACTCGCGGGGTCGTGAGTGCGGAGTCGCGGGCCCGAGAGCGCGCACTCGCAGGCCTGAGACTCCGCACTCGTGGAAACGAGATGCTACAGACGGGTGGCGGGCATCAGGATTGTGGGTTAAAGGTTGTACGGCTATTATAATCCGCCCAGCCACACATTATATATAATATACAGCCGGACATATATATATTACCCGAATCAAAAATTAACAAACCGATATGGAAATCTCGACATGCACCCATGCCTTCATCCCTTAAAAACGCAAAAAAAGCCGACGAATGTTTGCACAATACCCGAAATTGCTGTATATTTGCACATTCAAACCCGCCCCGGCCCTTCGGGTACCGACACCCCATGTCGCCTGTAGCCGATAGTGGCAAGTGGATACAAAAATAAAAAAATACCAAATCATGACCCGCGCAAAACTCAACAAGCGACAGCTACGCGAACGTGTGGTTAGCTTCCTCGAAAGCCGGCCGCGCGACACATTCTCACTGAAACAGCTATTCAGCGCACTACGCCTCACCACCCACCCGATGAAGGTGTTGTGCGTCGATGTGCTCAACGAGTTGCTCGACGATGAAACCATCTTCCGCAACTACGACGGCTGCCTGGCATGGAACGGCACCACAGGACAAGTGGTCGAGGGCGTGTTGCACCGCACATCGGGTGGACGCAATACCGTGGAAACCACCGACGGACAAACCATAACCATACACGACGAAGACCTTGCACACGCACTCAACGGCGACACGGTGCGGGTGGCACTCTTTGCTGCCAACCGACGCTCGGGCCGTCAGGGTGGTGAGGTCATCGAAATCGTGAAGAGAAGCGACAAACCGGTGGTCGGACAACTGAGCATAAGCCACGGAGCAGCATTCCTCGTCAGGCCCGACGGACTCCTGCCATACGATGTGTTCATACCTTCAGGACGCCTGAAGGGAGGCAAAGACGGCGACAAGGCAATGGTCGAAATCGTGGATTGGCCCGACAACACACGCAACCCCATCGGCCGAGTGAAGGAAATCTTCGGTAAGGTGGGCGAAAACGAAACCGAGATGCACGCCATACTTGCAGAGTACGGCCTGCCATATACCTACCCCAAGGAAGTGGAACGAGCTGCCGACGAGATAAGCGACGTGATACCTCAAGCCGAAATCGACCAGCGCGAAGACTTCCGCGACGTAACGACATTCACCATCGACCCACACGATGCCAAAGACTTCGACGATGCACTGTCGATACGCTCACTGCCCAAAGGACGCTACGAAGTGGGAGTACACATTGCCGACGTGTCACACTATGTGCTCGAAGGGTCGGTAATCGACAAGGAAGCCCAGCAACGCGGAACATCAATATACCTCGTTGACCGCACACTGCCAATGCTGCCCGAGCGCCTCTGCAACTACATCTGCTCGCTGCGCCCCGACGAAGACAAACTCACCTTCTCCGTCATCTTCGAGATGGACGAGGAAGCACATGTATATTCATCACGAATCGTACACACCATCATACGCTCCAATCGCCGCTTTGCCTACGAGGAGGTGCAAGACATACTCGAACAAAACGGCGAGGCCGACGACATAGAAGGACACATACCCGTAGCCCCCGACCGCCGCACCGGCGAATATGCCGACGAGCTCATCACCCTCAACCGCATGGCACACCACCTGAAGGCCGGACGTATGCACACCGGAGCCATCGACTTCGACCGTGAAGAGATGCGGTTCGACATCGACGAGGAAGGCAAGCCAGTCAACGTGTATTTCAAGGTGGCAAAGGACGCCAACAAGCTGGTAGAGGAATTCATGCTGCTGGCCAACCGCACCGTGGCCGAAAGCGTGGGCAAGGTGAAGAAGGGACAACGGCCAAAGACACTGCCATACCGCGTACACGACCTGCCCGACCCTAACCGCCTCGACAACCTCGCACAGTTTGTGGCACGATTCAAATACCACGTCGTGACACAAGGCTCGAAGATAGAAGTGGCCAAAAGCATCAACAAACTGCTTACCGACGTGCGCGGCGACAAAATCCAGAACCTCGTCGAGACCGTATCACTCCGTGCCATGATGAAAGCCAAATACTCAACACACAACATCGGACACTACGGCCTGGCATTCGACTACTATACACACTTCACATCGCCAATACGCCGATACCCCGACCTCATGGTACACCGCCTGCTCACCCGTTATGCCAACGGAGGAGCCAGCGCCAGCCAGAAGAAATACGAAGGACTGTGCGAACACTCATCGGCCATGGAGCAACTGGCCGCCGCAGCCGAGCGTGCCTCGATAAAATACAAGATGGTGGAATATATGAGCGACAAGATAGGACAGGAATTCGACGCACGCATCAGCGGTGTGACCGAGTCGGGACTCTATGCCGAGATACTCGACAACCACTGCGAAGGATTCATCGGAGTGCGATTCCTCGGCGACGAGGCCTTCGACTTCGACGACAAGAACTACTGCCTCATCGGCCGAAAGTCGCACTACCGCTACTCAATCGGCGACGACATACGCATCAAGGTGGCACGCGCCAACCTATTCCGCAAGACACTCGACTTCGATTTTGTAAAGAAATATCATTAACATCGACTATGAAACAGATACTGATTACCATCCTAGCCATCATGGCAGGAACACTGCACACCTATGCAAAGGCGGCAGACAAAGTCACAATCACAGTTACCAACCCCATCAACCTGGCACGCAGCGGCGAGATGATCGAGACCGACATCAACACCATACTTGCCAAGCTGGGCAACCCGGCCAACATCGTCGTCACCGATGCCGACGGCAACGAAGTGGCATGGCAACAGACCTACGATGGAAAACTCATCTTCCCCGCAGCCGTACCAGCCAAGGGCAAATCGATATACTATGCCAAGGCAGGCACACCGGCCAAGGTGGAAGCAAAGGTCTTCGGACGTCAGTTCCCAGAACGAGTTGATGACGTCGCATGGGAAAACGACCGCGTGGCATTCCGCTGTTACGGACCGGCCCTGCAGGCAAACGGCGAACGGGCCTGGGGCTACGACGTGTGGAACAAACGCACCAGCCGCCTCGTGGTCGAAGCACGATATGCAAGCGAACTCGACCCCGACATGCAGAAAGCCATTAACAAACTGCGACAGGCGGGACGTGGCGATGTGGCCGACGATGTATATAACGCAATATCTTATCACGTTGACCATGGTAACGGAATGGATTGCTACAAGGTCGGCCCGACACTCGGATGCGGAACCAACGCCCTGCTCACCGGCGGCAAGATAAACTACCCGCGTTGCTACAAGACCTACGAAATACTCGACCGCGGACCACTCCGCTTCACCGTCAGGCTTAACTACGGAACAGAGACTGTAAGCGGACAAAACGTAGTGGAACACCGCATCGTCAGCCTCGATGCAGGTTCACATATGAACCGCGCTACAGTGTGGTACGACGGCCTCACACAAGACAACCCGCTGGCAGTGGGAATCGTGGTTCACAACGAAAATCCAAATGCCTACATCCTGCAGGCCGAAGCCGGATACATGGGCTATGAAGACCTCGGCGACCCTACACAATACAAAGAGAAATACCGTGCAACCCAAAACCGCGATTTCGGAAAGATATACGTCGGCACAGTCTTCCCACAGAAAGG
>CAMHPM010000033.1 GCA_946187025.1 uncultured Prevotellaceae bacterium | reverse complement strand
GGAATGTGAGTTGCGCAAGTACCAGGTATTTGAGGGTAAACTGCGCGAACGTCGTGAGGAAGGTATGGATATAAAGAGTGATGCCGACCGTGAACGCAACCTCCGTTTCAAGGGTCGTAAGCAGCATCAGGATAATGACACTGACCACGACGAGCTGCTGAGTCGCGACGATTTGCCCGACTGGGTAAGGAAGAAAATCGAACACAACGATAAAGGCACAGAGCGTAAACGCCGTCCACGTTTCGACGACGATGACGACTCTATGGACAATGTTTTCTCCGACGACGGGCCGCGCCTCAATCGTAAGAACTTCAAGTGGGGCGACCGTCACAACGACTTCCGTGACGACAAAGACGACCACTACTTCAAGTCGAAGCCTTTCCGCAACTCCTGGTCCGACAAGCGTTCATGGAACGATGATTCCCTGTCGTCAAGACCAGATGGCCGCAAACCAAGAGGCGACCGATTCGCATCGAGGTCTGACGACCGGAAGAGTCGGTTTGGCAGAGGTGCAGAACAGGCTGACGACCGTAGGAGGGGGTTCGACAATCACTCGTCAAGGTTCGATGGCCGGCCTTCAAAGTTCGACGACCGACCTTCAAGGTCTGATGGCCGACAGTCGAGGCCGGGATCACGTCCGAGAAAATCAGACAACTAATCTGCCTATGTCACGTTTTATTGCATCAGCCGTGCTCGTGTGTATGTACACCCTGCTGGCGGCTCAGGACCTCAGAATCGATGCCGGCCAGCAGGTCGGCATTGTGTTTTCTGCCGATTGCCGGCCGGTGGCCCACTCTGCACTGGAAATGCTGAAGGGCGATTTCCGCCGTGTGCTCGGCTCCGACCTAATAGAAACCTCCGATACTGCTGATGCACAAATTATTACATACATAAATAATGATTCTGCAGATGGTAGCGAGTCGTTCCGAATCGGTATGACCGACGGCAAGCTTCACATCTATGGCACCGACTCCCACGGTTTGGCTTACGGCCTGCTCGAGGTGTCGCGCCTGCTGGGTGTCAGTCCGTGGGAGTGGTGGGCCGACTGCACTCCATGCCGCTTGTCGGTGTTTCGTCTCAGCAGCAGCTACCACAGCCGTCAGTTCCCCAAGGTTCGTTATCGCGGCATCTTCATCAACGACGAAGACTGGGGCCTCCTGCCATGGGCCACGCGGCAAGAGCCCGACCTGGCTGCCGATGTGCTGAGCGGCCGCTATGGCAAGACGTCGGCCAAGGGCATCATCGGCCCCAAGGTCAACGAGCGTATCTTTCAGCTGATGCTCCGGTTGCGTGCCAACTACTATTGGCCTGCCATGCACGAGTGTTCACAACCCTTTTTCACCATACCTGGCAACCGCGAGATGGCTGAGCGCTACGGCATATACATAGGGGGGTCGCAT
Source organism: uncultured Prevotellaceae bacterium (assembly GCA_946187025.1). GTDB lineage: Bacteria > Bacteroidota > Bacteroidia > Bacteroidales > Bacteroidaceae > Colivivens. The sequence continues at coordinate 8,912 of CAMHPM010000033.1, read as the reverse complement.
TGTGAGCCGATGGCTTGTTCCACAGCTACCGAATGGCCCATGCGTGGCGAGGGCGACTACAACTATGTCAGCAACCGCGAGGCGGTGAAGGCATTTTGGCAGAGACGTCTCGACTATGTCAAGGACCAGGAGATTGTATATACCATAGGTATGCGTGGGTTGCACGACGGGGCCATGCAGGGTACACGCACCATGGACGACAAGGTGCATTACCTCCAGATGGCAATCGACGACCAGCGCCGTATGCTGGCTACCACGCTCCAACTCTCCGACGAGGGTCTGGCATCGGTGCCGCAGGTGTTTGTGCCGTACAAGGAGGTGCTCGACATATACAGGCACGGGCTCCGTGTCCCCGACGATGTCACCCTCATGTGGACCGACGACAACTACGGCTACATACGCCACTTCCCCGACTCCACCGAACGCCGCCGCAAAGGAGGCAACGGCATCTACTACCATGCCAGCTACTGGGGGCGTCCCCACGATTACCTCTGGCTCAGTACCACATCGCCTTACCTCATGCGCTGGCAGATGGACGAGGCCCTGAGCCGTGGCATCGACCGCATGTGGATTCTGAACGTAGGCGACATAAAACCTGCCGAATACATCATCGAACGATGGATGGACCTTGCATGGAATGACGGCAGGGGCGAGCCCGACGAAGACGCAGAGCTACGACTGTTTATGAGTCGCGAGTTTGGCAAGGAACTGGGAAAACAGCTGGCTGCAGTCATGAGCGAATACTACCGTCTGGCCTACATACGGCGTCCTGAGTTCATGGGTGGTACCCGCACCGAAGAGAGCGACCGCACCTACTGGGCGCGACATCGTCCCATCGAGGGTTGGACACGCCATGATGCCGACCTCCGCATCCAGGCCTACCGCCAGCTCTCCGACCGTGTGGAACAGCTCTACCGCAAGGTCCGGGCCGACCGCCGCGATGCTTTCTTCCAACTTGTGAAATATCCCGTACAGGCAGCTGCACAGATGAATATCAAGTTCCTGTCGGCCACAAAAGCCGAGAGCGACATGGCCTACGACTCCATCGTGAGCCTCAGTCGCACCTACAATGCCAATCCACGTTGGACGGGAATACTCGACATGCAGCCGCGCCGCCTCACCGTGTTCAACCGCGTGGAGCAGCCGCTCACATATCCTGCCCGGCCTGTACAGCCGAAGCAAGGCATCAATCTTGACAAGATACGCAGTCGCCACCTCACCGGACTCGGCTATGATGCCAACGCACTGGTCCTGGCCAAGGACGAGTCGGTCGAGTTTGACGTGCGCCACGATCCAGAGGCCGACACCCTGTACATCGAACTGCACCTGCTGCCGTCACATCCGGTAGAGGGGACAGCCGTTGCAGTGGAAGCCGGCATCGGCAGCCACGAGCCAGCCACACTGGAATATCAGACCTACGACCGCAGCGAAGAGTGGAAACAGAACGTGTTGCGCAACCAAGCTATACGCATCGCCGCCCTGCCACTGCCCGACCACCGCTCGCGTCATACGATACGGATAAAAGCCCTCACCCCGGGAGTGGTCATCGACCAACTCTATTGGTGGTAGTTCCGAGAGTGCGCACTCGCAACGATACACCCCATCAACCACAACCACTATGTCAGAAACAAAAACAATACTCATCACCGGAGCAACCGGATTCATAGGCAGCCATCTGTGCCAGGCAGCACTCGATGGCGGATTCAACACCTGGGCCACCCTGCGCTCCGGTTCAAGCCGCCGCTGGTTGCAGCAACCCGGCCTGCAGTTCATCACCCTCGACTTCACATCGAAGGAGCAGATGAGTGCCCAACTCAATGCTACCGGCCTGCACCCCGACATCGTGATACATGCCGGAGGCGCAACCAAGTGTCTGGACCCCGCCGACTTCATGCTCCACAACTATCAATCGACCGTCAACCTGGTCGAGGCACTGGCCGACACCGGCCGCCTGCCACGCCAGATGGTCTATCTCAGCAGCCTCAGCGCCATCTACGGCTCAGCCTACGGAGAGAGCAAGCTGAAGACCGAGAAATGGCTGCAGACCACATCCCTGCTTGCCGGCACCTCACTACTCATCTTCAGGCCTACAGGAGTGTACGGACCCCGTGAGCGCGACTATTTCATGATGGCACAATCCATCAGGCGACACATCGATTTTGCCGTGGGATTCCAACCGCAAAAACTCACCTTTGTGTATGTGGCCGACCTCGTAGGAGCCATCTTCGCCGCCATAAACCGCGGCATCGAATGCGGCACATTCAACGTGACCGACGGACAAGTGTATAGCTCGCGACAATTCTCCGACCTCCTGCAACACGAACTCGGAGTGCGCCACGTGATTCACATCACATCACCACTCTGGATGCTACGCATCATATCCATCCTGTCGGAGACATGGGGACGAATCACCCACCGCCCATCGACCCTCAACCGCGACAAATACCGCATCATGGCCCAGCGCGACTGGACATGCGACATATCGCCAATGCTCGACACCATAGGCTACACCCCACAATGGCAACTGCCACGAGGCGTACATGCCACCATCGAGTGGTACAGGCAGCAAGGCTGGATCTGACCACCACCATTCACACCATTCCCATTATTACAACCGATAAATACACAATGAAACTCAACAGCGTAGAACTCACAACCATCATCTACATAGTCATCACCACCGTGATGATAGCCATCTATGGCACCCAGCTCGACAACCTCTACTCCATGCTGCTGCTCCGTGCCGCAGCCCTCATCATCATCCCCATCACATATTTCCTGAGCCGCAGCCTGTCAACCCGCTGGGCATTATGCCTCCGCACCTTCCCCCTCATGGCACTGCTCGTCTTCTGGTATCCCGAAACCTACGACTTCTGCTCGCAGCTGCCCTATCAGGACCACGTCTTTGCCGCCATCGACCAACAGCTCTTCGGCTGCCAGCCATCGCTCGAGTTTGCCCAGGTCATGCCACAGACATTCTGGAGCGAGGCATTCAACATGGGATACTATGCATACTACTACATGATGGCAGCAGTCATCATCTTCTACCTCGTGTGCCGCACCACACACTACGACCGCGCCACATTCATATTCCTCGGCTCGTTCTTCATCTTCTATCTCGTGTTCGAATTCCTGCCGGTTGCAGGTCCGCAATACTACTTCCAAGCCCTCCACGACATCTACGGCACCGACCCCTTCACGTCACTGCCGTGGCCACTACCATCGGTAGGCCACTACTTCAGCACCCATCAGGCAGCAATGCTGCCCGAGGCCAAAGGCATCTTCAGCCAGCTGGTGCTCGGAGCACAGGAGATGGGCGAACATCCCACCGCAGCATTCCCGTCGAGCCATGTAGGAATGAGCACCGTAGTCATGCTGCTGGCATGGAGGTCGGGCAACCGCACACTGCCAGCCATCCTCCTGCCGTTCTATATATTGCTATGCTTGGCAACAGTGTATATACGAGCACACTACCTCATCGACTCAATCTGCGGACTCATCTTCGCCGTCGTGCTCTATCTGGCAACCGACCGCCTATATACACGCCTACATACACATGCAAACCCATAAAAACACATGCAAAGCAAGAAAAATGCGGGTACGTAAATAAATAATACCACAAAATACTATGTAATTTGCCATTTATTTCGTATCTTTGCCACAAGTAAACGAAACTAATACTAACAAATCAATCTTATGAAACGACAAAAACTGATTATGACTCTTGCCACAATGCTCGTCGGCATGTCGGCATGGGCCCAGAGTCATGAGTTCCTGGTGCAGACCAACAAGCTCGGTGCACCTATTCCATCGACCATGTATGGAATATTCTTCGAAGACATCAACTATGCAGCCGACGGCGGCCTGTATGGCGAATTAGTAAAAAACCGCTCGTTCGAGTTCCCCGACCACTACATGGGTTGGAGCGTGTTCGGCAACGTGCAGTTGAAGAACGACGGTCCGTTCGACAAAAACCCACACTACATCCGCGTGGGATACAGCGGACATAGCGACAAGTTCTCGGGAGTGGAAAACGAAGGCTACTTCGGAATCGGATACGAACAAGGCGCCGAATACCGCTTCTCGGTATGGGCACGCTGTCCGCAAGGCGGCCGTGCCACCATCCGTGTCATGCTCTGCGACCCGTCAACCATGGAAGAACGCCAGCAGTTTACCGAGCAACAAGTAAACATCGAAGGCAGCGAATGGAAGAAATACACCGCAGTGCTGAAAGCCGCAAAGACAGTGAACAAAGGCACACTGCGTGTCATGCTGCGCGGCAACGGACAAGCCGACCTCGAACACATAAGCCTCTTCCCAGTCAAGACATGGAAAGGACATGAAAACGGTATGCGCCAAGACCTGGCACAAGCATTGGCCGACCTCCATCCAGGCGTGTTCCGCTTCCCTGGCGGATGTATCGTAGAGGGTACCGACCTCGCCACACGCTATCAGTGGAAGAATTCGGTAGGTCCTGTCGAGAACCGTCCGCTCAACGAAAACCGCTGGCACTACACATTCGACTACCGCTTCTTCCCCGACTATTACCAGAGCTACGGCCTCGGATTCTACGAGTATTTCCTCCTGAGCGAAGAAATCGGCTCTGAGCCTCTGCCGGTCATCAGCGTTGGTCTTGCCTGCCAGTTCCAGAACCACAGCGAGAGCGCACACGTACCAGTCGATGAACTTCAGCCATATATCGACGATGTGCTCGACCTCATCGAGTTTGCCAACGGCGACCCTGCCACCAACTCATGGGCAAAACTGCGTGCCGACATGGGACACCCGGCTCCATTCAACCTGAAGTATGTGGCCATCGGTAACGAGCAGTGGGGCCAGACCTACATCGACCACCTGCAGCCATTCGTTGACCAAGTGCGCAAGAAGTATCCAAACATCAAGATAATCGGTACATCGGGTCCTAACAGCGAAGGCGAAGACTTCGACTTCCTGTGGCCAGAGATGCGCAAGATCGGTGCCGACCTGGTTGACGAACACTTCTACCGTCCGGAGACCTGGTTCCTGCAAAGCGGTAACCGCTACGACAACTATCCGCGCAAGGGTCCGAAGGTGTTTGCAGGCGAATATGCTTGTCACGGCCGTGGCAAGAAGTGGAACCACTTCAACGCCGCACTGCTCGAGGCAGCATTCCTCACCGGTGTCGAGCGTAATGCCGACGTGGTTGAGATGGCAACCTATGCACCACTCTTCGCTCATGTAGAAGGATGGCAGTGGCGTCCCGACATGATTTGGTATGACAACCTGCGCTCATTCCGCAGCTGTTCATATCAGGTACAGCAGATGTACTCACTCACCAAGGGCACAAACGTCGTTCCACTCACCATGGCTGGCAAACCGGTTGCAGGCAACAGCGATCAGGACGGCCTCTTTGCTTCGGCCAACTTCGACAAGGCAGCCAACTGCTACTACATCAAGATTGTGAACACTGGCGACAAGGCACAAGACGTCACACTCAACCTCAAGGGTATGAAGGGCGAACACAGCGGCAGTGTAACCACGTTCCATGCCGACAACCTCGACGGCGAGAACACCCTCGACCAGCCACACCGCTACGAACCTGTGGTTAAACCAATCAGCATTACAGCACCTACACACAATGTCAGCATACCTGCCAAGACATTTGCTGTGTATAAGATAGAGAAGTAACACACACTCATCCATCACATCAAAGCAGTTAGAGGCGAAAGGCCAACCAGCAGAAAGCCTTTCGTCTCTAACGTTTTTTTATTTAGACAATATAAGATGCAATCACGTCACACCATCAGTTTACCACGTTTCGCTGTGTGCATGGCAGTAGCTTTCGTATGCCAGTTGTCCTGTGCCCAGTCGAAGTGGACCTACGACTTCATAGTGCCTAAAGACGGCAACTTTGTTGATGCCATCCATGCTGCCAACAACCGTGCCGACAAGTCGCGCCGCTTTCGCATTTTCATACATCCCAGCTACTATCGCATCAAGGGCGAAGGCAACATCATCAGCACTGTCGAAAACGGACGCAAGGTTGAGTTTCCGAGTCCGATGACGATACTCACTGCACCAAATACCAGCATCATCGGCGACGGGATGGGCAGCACGCAAATCGAGAATTGCCCTCAGCACGAAGGTATCAGCATCACCAGCACATTGTTCTGCCGTGGTGCCGACAGCACATACATACAAGACATCGAGTTCTGGTCAAACTACCGCAACGACCCCAAGGCATTTGCCAACCGGGCCGTGGCACTGAACGAGAAGAACTGCCGTGGCAACATACTGAAAAACGTGAGCCTGCTGTCAACACAAGACACCTACTACACCAACGACGGCGGAACCACCTACCTCGAAGACTGCCGCATTGCAGGCACCGTCGATTTCATCTGTGGCGGCGGCACCGTCTATTTCAACCACTGCGATATCAAGCTCCTGCCCCGCGGCGACACTGGCAACCGCGACGTAATCACTGCACCTGCCACTGCCCCGTCATCGGCCTACGGGTATGTATTTGCCGACTGCTACATCGACGGCGGCAAGGAGCAGGACGGACGTTTCCACCTGGGTCGCCCATGGAAAAACGCTCCACGATGTGTGTGGCTCAACTGCTCGATGAATGTCACACCGGCTCCGGAGGGATGGTGTGAGATGCATGGCACCGTGCCGGCATTGTTTGCAGAGTTCCAAACCACCAACGGAGTCTTCGCCCCGCTCGACCTCTCCCACCGGCGCACCACCTTCAACGACACAGCCGGACGGCCCGTCAGCGTGACATACAACCCGCAACTCACCCCCGACGAAGCCGAAAGACACACCGTGAGCCAGGTCTTTCCCGGATGGCATCCCGAGGATAAGGCCGCACAAGTGCGCCCGCCGGTATTGCGAGGTAAGGGCAAGGTCATCACATGGGACGACATACCCGAAGCCGGATGCTATGCCGTGTGCCGCGACGGCAAGATAATAGCATTCACCACCAAGCCCGCCTACACCATCACCTCCAGCTACGAAGGCGCGTGCTACAGTGTGCGCTGTGCCAACTGGTATGGCGGCCTCGGTCCGCGCAGCGAAGAAGTGGTATATCCGTTCTGAACAGACGGACACTTCACACGGGCGGAGCCGGCACACCTCTCCAAGCCCGGTGCTGAGAGTGCGCACTCGCGGGCTTGAGAGTGCGCAGTCACAAGGCCGAGAGTCCGCACTCGCAGGGTCGAGAGTCCGCACTCGCGGAAAACGCAGGCCGGATGCATGTGGCAGACAGTAAATGGGTGGCGGATATGGCAAATGGTGGCATCCGACCATAAAAACACATGACACCCGACACAAAACGCGGATTCAACGCAGGCTGGTCGGCATTTTTTTTGTACCTTTGCAGCAAATATATATAAATATCAGGGATAACAAATTCAAAAGAAAGGATAACCAGAACTATGGCACAAGAAGATGTATTTAAGAAAGTTGTAAGCCATTGCAAGGAATATGGCTTTGTATTTCCATCGAGCGACATATACGACGGACTCGGTGCCGTCTATGACTACGGCCAGAACGGTGTAGAACTGAAAAACAATATCAAGCAATACTGGTGGCAGTCGATGGTACTGATGCACGAAAACATCGTAGGAATCGACTCAGCCATCTTCATGCACCCAACCATCTGGAAGGCATCGGGCCACGTAGATGCCTTTAACGACCCTCTCATCGACAACCGCGACTCGAAGAAACGCTACAGAGCCGACGTGCTGATTGAAGAGCAGATTGCGAAATATGAAGACAAGGTGGAGAAAGAAGTAGCCAAGGCCCGCAAGCGCTTCGGCGACTCGTTCGACGAGCAGAAATACCGCGAGACCAGTCCGAAGGTAGCCGAGGAACTGGCCAAGCGCGATGCCCTGCACGAGCGCTACTCCAAGGCCATGAACGCCATGGACCTCGACGAACTGCGGCAGATAATACTCGACGAAGGAATCGTATGCCCAATCAGCGGCACGAGAAACTGGACCGAGGTGCGCCAGTTCAACCTCATGTTCAAGACCGAAATGGGCAGCACCGCCGACGGAGCATCAACCATATACCTGCGTCCTGAGACAGCCCAAGGCATCTTCGTCAACTACCTCAACGTACAGAAGACCGGACGCATGAAGATACCGTTCGGCATCGCACAGATAGGCAAAGCCTTCCGCAACGAAATCGTAGCACGACAATTTATATTCCGTATGCGCGAGTTCGAGCAGATGGAGATGCAGTTCTTCATCAAGCCAGGCACAGAACTCGACTGGTTCAAGACCTGGAAGGCCACACGCATGGCATGGCACCAGAACCTGGGCTTCGGTGCCGAAAACTACCGTTTCCACGACCACGAGAAACTGGCACACTATGCCAACGCAGCCACCGACATCGAGTTCCGTATGCCATTCGGATTCAAGGAAGTAGAAGGCATCCACAGCCGCACCAACTTCGACCTGAGCCAGCACGAGAAGTTCTCGGGCAAGCAAATCAAATACTTCGACCCCGAGCTCAACGAGTCATACACCCCATACGTCATCGAAACCAGTATCGGCGTTGACCGCATGTTCCTCTCAGTCATGTGCCACAGCTACTGCGAAGAACAGCTCGAAGGAGGCGACACACGAGTGGTGCTCCGCCTGCCGGCAGCCCTGGCCCCAGTGAAGCTGGCAGTCATGCCACTCACCAAGAAAGACGGCCTGCCGGAAAAAGCACGCGAGATAATCGACGACCTCAAGTTCCACTTCAACTGCCAGTACGACGAAAAAGACTCAATCGGCAAACGCTACCGCCGCCAGGATGCAATAGGCACACCATACTGTGTGACCGTTGACCACCAGAGCCTCGAAGACAACACGGTGACCATCCGCTTCCGCGACACCATGCAACAGGAGCGAGTTGCAATATCCGCCCTGCAAGGCATC
>CAMHPM010000032.1 GCA_946187025.1 uncultured Prevotellaceae bacterium | reverse complement strand
CAGCGGTTGGAGCAACGACTGTGCAATGCGGCCGTAGGCGCTGTAAGGGGCAATAACCGATGCAATGCCGCCGGCTCCAAGTGCCATCAATGCAGCAAACACCACAAACACACCCCATCGCAGCCAAGACTTTGCGGGCGAATAACTGTAACGATTCTTCTTGCTACGTTTGCCCATCCAGGCAAACACATCCTGCATCACTCCGAGCGGACAAATAACCGAACAATAGGCGCGTCCCAATACCAGCGTGATGACAAGCAAGCCTACAACTACACCGAAATTCAGAGCCAACACAGCCGGCAGGAATTGCACCTTAGCCATCCAGCCGAGCCACGTGTGGGCCAATCCCGTGAAGTCGACAAACAGCAACGTGATGCCTATGAACATCACCGCAGCCAATACAATACGTATTTTCCTCAACATTTCTACGTTTTTTTAACAGCGGCAAATTTAGCAAAAAAAACTGACAAAGCACAAGACTATACCTCATTTTTTGTGTCATTATATATAAATTAAGGTGTCAGTAGCAATAAAACACATGTTGAATCGTTATTTATAACATCAAACAGATTTCGAATTGAGAGACTACAAGCCCAAACGCCAACAAACCCCAATTAACTATGAAACGAATATCTTTCATTACACTAATGGCTGCATTATTTGCATCTATTTCATCCTGCAGCACATCCGACAATGATGAGGATACCCCAGTCAACACCGACACAGGAACATCGACCCCATGGAACGGTTCCATGCGTTACGGCATTGAATCAGCAACCCTCGACGACGACTGTGTCAACATCGTCTGGGCCGACACCGCACGAGTAGAGATTGCCAGTAACATATTTGGTAAAGTGAGCGCACAAATACGCGACGGCCACGTTACACTATTGGCAAATGAGAATCTTGATACCGAGGTCACATACGTCATGAGCGGTATATCGACCCGCGGCTCACTGTATATGGATGGTAACTACAAGTCCACAATTGCCATGAACGGTATCACCCTCACCAACCCTGACAGCGCGGCCGTCAACATACGCGACGGGAAACGCATCGCCATATATCTGGCAGAAGGTACGACCAACACCCTCGCCGACGGTAGCAATCTGTCTCACAAGGCATGTATGATGATAAAAGGACATACCGAGTTTAGCGGTGCCGGCACACTCACCCTTTACGGTTACACGGGTCATGCCTTTTGGGGCAAGGAGTATCTACAGCTGAAAGCGACGACCGGCACTATCAACATTAAAAAGGCAGTGGGCGACGGCATCAACGTAAACCAATACTTCCAGATGAACGGTGGCACGCTCAACATAGAAGGCACAGGCGGCGATGGCCTTCAAGTGAGCTATAAGACCGACGACAACGACAACATCATACCTCTGACAGAAGATGCCGACAACACCTCTGAACTACTGATAAAAGGTGGCACACTTACAATCAGCACGACGGTAGCCGACTCGAAATGTCTGAAGACCGAGGGTGAAATCAACATCAACGAAAACAAAGGCACAACCATCATCACCCTAAACAACAGTGGCAGTTCGTCTGGAGGAGGCCCCGGCCGCCAGGGACAAAACTCCGGGACAACAACTTCTGCCAGCAGCACAGCATCAAAAGGCATCAAGGCTGACGGCAACATAAACATAGAAGCAGGAAGCATAAATGTCACGACATCAAGCCACGAGGGCATCGAATCGAAGTCAGCAATAAACATAACAGGTGGCAACATTTATATAAAAGCCTATGACGATGCAATCAATTCGGCTGGCAACATAACAATAAATGGTGGCACGGTATATGCTTACTCCTCATCCAACGACGGCATCGATTCAAACGGCAATATGAACATCGGCGGAGGCAACATCATTGCATTCGGAGCAAACGGAGCCGAATCGGGCCTCGATATCGACGAACAGCACTCACTGAGTATAACCAGCGGAACGCTCTTCTCCATCGGCGGGCGCATCGACACCAGATTTGGTTCCATGTCGCAAGCCTATGGCTACACTTCACAATCGGCCACTTACAACGGAAACTACATCGCTGTGATGCAGGGTAGCACGCCATTATGGGCCGTACACATTCCTACATCATCCTACAATGGTATCGCGCTCGTAAGTAGTCCTAAGTTCCAAAGCGGAACCTCCTACACACTTGCATCGACATCGGCTGTGAGCGGTACAGAGACATGCGGATTCATCGCATCGCCAACTGTCGGCAGTTCAACAAGCAAAGCCTCGTTCACCGCAAGGAAATAAAGTGACGGAGGAAACAATGCCGATTAAGTTTCATAAGAATTTCCTCATACACGTACAAGATTTTTATCGTGACCGTATAAGAATTTTATCGTGACCGTATAAGAATTTACCTGAGAGTACACAAGAATTCTTTAATTTGTGGTGCAAATTAAATAAATCGTGGTGCAAATTATATAATTTCTGCTCAGGAATTATATAATTTGCACCACGATTTTAAGAATTAGTGCGCACTCTCGGGTAAATTCATGCGTACTCGCGAGCTTTTCCTTGCGCACTCGCAGCTGAATTACTCCGCACTCGCACGTGCTTCTTCACTGTTGGGTGAACAGACAGTATCAGAGGCGGCTGGCAGAAAGACGACTGGCATCAGACGATGCAGCCCATCTTATTTCACCTTCCACACCCTCAGCGTGATGCCAGCGCCCTGCCCCATCTGTGGTGCACAGACGAAAATGGCCTTATTGAGCCACGCATATTTGCTGTCGTTTGGAGCCTCGAATGTAGGAGCACAGCGGAAATAGAAGCTCGGACGGCCGTTTTCATCCTTGTCCATCACTATCATTCCGCGGTTGCGTATATGAATGTTCACTCCGTCGTCGGTGCGCAGGTTGTAAATGGCCTCCACATCGGTGCGTCCGGTTGCAGGGTCGGAAAGCTGATAGTCGGCACCGCCCTCGAGTATCTCGCCCTTTATCTTCGGTCCCTCAAACTTACCTCCGGTGATTGGAACCGTGTTGCGACTGCCGTGGGTGGTTGGTCCAACGCTGTAGGCCTGACCAAGGGTCACGTTGAGTTCCATTACATACTCCAGTTCCAATGGTGCCGGAACTGCCTTGTCCTGAGCCATTAACTGAGTTGCTATCATCAGCAAAACGGCAAGAATCTGAATTTTTCTCATTGGTTTTTTGTTTAATTGTTGTTTGATATGTGTTCGAATAAAATATGATGCAAAGATACGTTTTTTTATTTAAACACGTATCGTCCAATGTAATATAAATAGATTTTTATTATAAAAAAACACACTGACTCCTGTCATGGAGCAGTGTGTTATACCAAAATACCGTTATTATCTTATAAAGACATCATCTGAAAGTGGCTGGGAATGCATTTCTCTGTGTACTTCCATATTTCACCCACTCGCTGTAAGGTCGTGAGAAGAAATGACAACCCCAATGGTTGCCAAAGATGATACCGAAAGGTTCGCCGGTGTCTGCCCATATATCAACCTTCGACTCGAATGGCCAGTCAGCATCAACATAACTGGGTTCGAAGGTTAAGGTGACTGTGTAATACTTGCCGCCGTCATGTTTCTTCGACGCATCGCTGTACGAATTTAAGTCAAACACCCTGACGTCCGACACCTCGGCTGTCAGCCCTTTGTTGTATCTGCCATCAGTAAAGATGTCGTTTGCCTCAAGAGCCTTGCTGATCAGATAGTTATTCCGCTCTGATTTGTCAAGCAGATTGGAAAGTGGAATGCAGGCACTCTCCTTCTTTATGGTTATCGAATTCAGATTAAAGGCATCGTACACAAAGTCGGCAACCAGCATGAGGCTGTCAACCCTTGACACGTTTTCTGCTATTACGGCATCGCGCAACTGGTTGACAAGATGAACGAACATGCCCACCTTGCCGTCACCCGAGCTGCAACTGCGATTGACACACTGGCTGTTATCAAACACGGTCCAGCTTGTGCCATCGAGGCAGGCGGATATAGGGAGTGAGAATTCGGCCCAGGAGTCGGATGGACGGTATTCGAAATCCGATTCTTCATGTCGAGCCGTGCTCACCACCTTGTCAAACAGCCGACGGAGACGTCCCACAGCTTTATCGCTTAGTGTCACCGAACGCTTGAAGAGTTCAGGCGCACGATAGTCCTTTATCGTCTTGCGTTTACGCATCTCCGTATAGTTCCCTTTATTAACCATCTCGTACATTGCATCGCGGACATATCCCCACAGCACTTCAGGCCGACCCTCACTGCCGGGCCTTACAACGATAAGCTTTTTTGTTGCTTCATCTACACTTATAGCCCACTCCTGCATCAACGACGGGATACATGTCATTCCGAATGACGCTCCATCGGGCACAAGCAGACGATTCACCTCAATCTGAAGGTCAAGGTCGTTGCGCGGCTGAGTCCTCACAAACTCGCCTGCAGGCACAAACCAGTCATTAAAGCTGTCGTGCGTAGTATATTGCACGGGAGATTTTTGCGCAAAGGCCGTTGCTGCAAACATAAAGCAAACCTTAATCATAACAACTTTTGTATTCATATTCCTGCTATTATATGGTTAAAGTATAAGTATTATACGTTCGCAAATTTACGATTATTCCATTTATCTGCAAAACACTCAATGAGTTTTATTGAGTTTTTTTTTGCAATAACAGTGCAGTTTACGCAAAAGAACGACACGTTTTGCAAACTACGGTTTACAAACAGCCTTCACCCCATTGCTTTGAGCAGTAATGGTGTAGTTTCCAGCAGGTTCAACTATCGCCATTGCACGTCCGTCGTAGAAACGAGGCGAACTTATGCGGAACGACTCCATGTCGGTCGGATTAGCGTTTCCGGCCGCAAGCATTTGTGCGTCGCCTTTTATGCTGAACGTGACATGCCGCTCATATTCATGGACAATGTTGCCTTCGCGATCGACAAGTTCGGCTGTGATGTAATGCAGTTTCGAGTACTTATCTATCTTTATCCTGATGGCTGCCGGTTTGCCAGCAGTCTGCAGTGTGAACGATGCACCTTCCTTCTCGCCGTCGAACTCGACGGCACGCAGAGTGCCTGGCTCATAATCGACCACAAAACCGGCATGATAGGTATCGCCCGTTTGTTTGGTATCTACGAGGCGGTCGTTGAGATAGAGCCGCACTTGCTTTGAGCGTGAATAGACATTCACGTTAAGCCCCTTACCCGATATTGCTTTCTTGTCGATAGACAGAGGCTTGCCTGCCCCGTCGTACATGATGTTAGGCAGGTTGTGCTGCGTGAAGAACACCTTCGGGTCTTCCCAGGCATTCACCTCGGGTTGCCACCCCCACCCGCTTATCTCACGATGATAGCCTTGCGGACAAGGAAGTTCAACCGCCATGGTTATCGGCGAACGATGCCACACCACATCACGATAGTAGCTCTGAGGCTTCTTCTGACCGATGAGGTCGATGTCTCCGCACCAGCCATTGTAGTAAGGATATGCAGCAAAGAACGGGCTTTGCTCTCCGTCTTTCACATAAAAACCATGACCGATACCTGCCTCGCCGAGGTAGTCCATAGCAGTCCATACGAAGTCGCCCACAATCTTTGGTTCACGCTCAACCCTATCCCAGTTCTGCGATGCCTCCTTAGCATAGGTCTCGGTACCAAGAATGAGCCACTGGTGCTCCTTCACATCGCGGTCGTAGTCGTGCCACATGTAGTTGTAGCCCACGATGTCGAGGCTTGCAGTGGTTTTGAACGCATAGTCGCCACGCCAGTCAACACGGGTGTTGTCCCAAGTGCAGAGTGCGGCAGTGACAGGACGATGGTCGGGATCGAGGCGTTGCACGAGGTCGCGCATACTGCGTGCAGCAACCATCGAGCGTTCTTCGGAGCGACCAGGAATCTCGTTTCCAATCGACCACATGATGACCGAAGGGTGATTGCGGTCGCGACGGAGCATCGTTTCGAAGTCGGAGAGATAGTGCCGGGCAAAATAGTTGTGGTAGTCGTCGCGGTTCTTCTCTACAAACCACTGGTCGAAACACTCATCGATGACATACATGCCGAGCGAGTCGCAGGCACGCAACATTGCCTCGGATGGCAGATTATGGCTGCATCGCACTGCGTTGAACCCATTAAGTTTCATCAATTCAATCTTGCGAACCTCGGCATCATCCCACGAGGCAGCGCCAAGCAATCCGTGGTCGTGGTGTACGCAGCCGCCTCGCAGCAACACTGATTCGCCGTTGACCATAAATCCACGTTCGGTGTCGTAGCTTATCTTTCGTACTCCAAACGGCACAACAACCTCATAGGGCAAATCTGCGCCTTGAGCAGCATTCCTTATATGTGCATAATACAAGACCGGAGATTCTGCCGACCAAAGCTGTGATGTCAATTCGAAGTTAAACGTGACCTTACATTTGCGGTCACCAGCCGGTATGAGTGTCGATACAGGAATGACGGTCTGTACGCCGTCGGTGCTGCTATTGAGGTTCATACGTCGTCCTGCTGCATCGGTGACCCAAAGTTCCATTCTTTGACTATTCACAGGCAAAGCAACCTCAACCTCGGCCAACATGTGAGCACGAACGTCGGTCGTGTTTGTCCTGTCAAAGGAAAGTGTCTGTATCGAAACATCCCACTCATCGAACATTGCATGGCGCGGCACCTGCATGAGCCACACATGACGGAAAATGCCCGAACCCGAATACCAACGTGTGTTCAGACCTTTATTCTCACATTTCACAACCAGTTCGTTCACGGCATTACGTTTCAGGCAATCGGTCAACGGCACTTTAAAACCCTGGTAGCCATAATGATTGAAATATATCTGTTTCCCATTTACAAAGATGGTTGCATGATTATATGCTCCCTCGAAATAGAGATACATCTCACTTGCATCAAGCTCTTCATTTATACGGAACGTACGTCTGTACCAAGCCTCGCCTCCGAGCATGAAGCCTTTCTGATAGTCACCATCCTTCACAAACGGTCCGATATGTTCGCCATGAGCCGCTACAGCATCGGTTTCGACACTCCAGTCGTGAGGCAGGTTGAGAGTGCGCGCTTGTTTCCATTCGTCGGCTGTTGGCAACGTAGTGTGTTCGCCATAGATATATTGCCACCCTTCGTCGAGTAAGGTGCGGAAACTCATTGCTTCAGCAGTGCCAAGACATGCGGTTAGAATAATCAAGAGGATTGTTCGTTTCATAAGTATCAATAGGTTTAATGTCACAAAAAAGGGTTATATATAATCGGTTCTAATCAGATGGAGTATCTGAGAAAAAGCCAGGAAGGTCGGACAGGTGTTTCAAAACGGCAGTAGCTGCATTGCCATCTACAGGTTTATCTTCCCACTCACGCCCAGGAATCCAGATGGTTTTACATCCCAGTTGCGCAGCCGGAACGATGTCTTTGCTATATGAATCGCCTATCACACAGGTTTGTTCTGCTGTGGTTCCACACGCTTCGACGGCAAGGCTGAAGATTGCAGGATCGGGTTTGCGTACCCCCACCACAGCCGATTCAATAACAACAGGGAAAAGATGGTCGATATGGAAATCGGCAAGAATGGAGTGTATGTTACCATAGAAATTGGTAACGAGCGCAAGCCTATGATTGTGCGACAACACTTCCAGCACTTCACGGCTTCTTTCAACCACAGCACGGGCGTGATTATAGCATCGCAAGGCGATATGCTCGGTTTGCGCCCTGCGGCTCACTTCGTTGGTATCGAGCATCTGGTGCTCCATGAGATAGCGGGTTTCGATATCAACCTTGGTTCGCAGAAGGTCGAGCATATTGTCCTCGGGCTTCACAAGAGGTTCGCGAGCAAGTGTGCGCTCGGCATATACGTAGGCTTCACGAAAGTGTTGCAGGCTTACTGGCATCTGTTCTGCCATGTAGGCATCCCACAACACCCACGACCAATGAACACTCTCGGTATCGAGAGTACCACCATAGTCGAAAATGAGGAGGCTGCAACCTGCCTGATTGGTGGCTGAATGCCCGATAGCGTCGGATGTGGTATTCTTGTTCATAATAAATTCTCTCTCATTTCCTTACAGAACGCCTCGTGTGTGTGGCGCATATACATATGAATTGCAGCCATTACAGTCATCTCAAACACAGGATAGGCCCACGGGATGTCGGTGAGACAAAAGACATAGAGCGCAATGGCACGTGTATTAAAAGTCAGTATGTTTGCCCACTTCATTAGTGGAAGGCTGTTTCGACGGAACTCGTCGCGGAACTCCTTTGGCGGCATTCCGCCCTGATACTTCTCACGCAGTGTCTGCATCAACTTCTGAAATTGAGGTGTCTGCTGCTCTTGTCCGCGAGTATATTTATAGTATGTCCATGTGAAGAACTTCCAAATGGGGTCGTCCTTAAAACGGGCAGCCTTGAAAATTGCATATTGTTGTGGATAGTTATCGAGTTCGCTATCTTCCGCACCCTTGAGGAAATAGAGGTGTATGTTGCGATAGTAGTCGGCCAACGCACTCTGCCGGGCATGGAAATATACACCCGAGATGTAGCATAACGGAAGCCCCCACAGATACCACTGCAACTGAGTGAACGGGATGTTATGTGGATAAAGGCGAATGGCAATAGCTACATATATGCAGAAGAACCAGATGTCGCCGGCTGTGCCATCAAGAATACGTCCGAGCCGTGTCTTCTTACCCGTGAGACGCGCAAGCTGCCCGTCGGCACTGTCATAAAAATTAGCCCACATAAGCAGCAATACACCAACCACATTGAGCATGAGGCCACGCGGCGTATCGGCATCGAATGCAAAAAACACAGCTGCTGCTGCACCAAGTATCATAGAAAACACTGTTACAACATTCGGATGAACGCCCAATGCCTTGAAGAAAAGAGTCCACATATATCCTATCGGACGTGTAAACACTATGTCGAGCCACTCTTCTGTATCGCTCGATTTCATTGTTGCCTTTATATCCATCAGTATTCTATATTATTCTCTTGTTTTTTGTTTTAGCTTCGGATTTTAACCTTGTTATTTAGCTTTGAGTTTTCTTGCCTTCAATCAGTTTACTTATAGCTTCGGCTGCCTCGTCCTTGAATCTTGAGAAACTTGGCCAGTCGTTGAAATCAATAATCATGAAATGTCCGTCGGCAGTCACAACAACATCGCCTCCGTACACATCGAGTCCCAGTACCGAAGCAGCACGGTCGCATATAGTTTGCAAAGCATTTACGTCAAAAACAAACCGTTGAGGTTTTCCGTTGATTGCCTCAAGCCCAAACTTGCTATGTCCATCTGCTGCATAATACCAACGGAAGAAATCGGTGTGTCTGACTCCGTAAAACTTCACAAGGTCACCATTTGCATGTTCGCTGACAACAAGTGTTGTGTTGCCACGAGCCGACATCTGTTGCATTGCGAGCTTCACATCGTCAGCAGTCCCGGCATAGATCACATCTTCGGGATATTCAGAGTAGCCTTCGCCCTTCTTTATCCACAGCGGCAACGAGAGTCGCGGCATTTCATTCGGGCCACAAATAACACTGCGAGGCATTGGTATGTCGTACTCCATGAACAAATGCGTGAATCGTTTACGGTTGCAGTTGAGCACAGCTGACGGTGTGTTTATCATGGTTGCTCCCCTACTCTCAATCTCGATGAGATGTTCATTCATCTTCGAATCGCGCGACATCGTAAATACAACATCTGCGTGTTCAGTATCATCAGTCTTTTTATATCCTTTTTGAACAAGTTTGCAAGCCACAGCATCGAGTATAGCAGCATCTTTGTCTTCCATATTTGGTGAAAATTGTGATTCACGATAGATGACAGAGAAGGTTTTACTAACCGAAAGGAAATCCTCGGCTTTTGCTATGTCGTCGGCATGGTCAACATCGAGAATCTTACTGAATGGATAAGCACGCAGGCGTAGGCCATCGGCCACCAGTTGACGCTGAAAATTGCGCATACGCGACATACCGCTTTCGATACAACGATCTAATGTGGGATAAGAGGTATGGCTCAGGCAATAGATGCCTCCAGAGATGAAACGTATGCCTGAGGAGAAAGTGTCGTGAAAGCCTGTGATGTCGAGCGAATCAGTAGTAGAGATGTAAAGCGGCTTTTCATCATCAATATAATCGGTAACAGCCATCAGGCCATCAAGCTCCGATGAAAGAAAGGTTGAAATATAACGTCCGAATTCATCTTCACGGAAAATAGTATCTACGGTAGTGAGGCAAAACGGTCCGTCGCCCATAATCTGTCGCAACTCATAGAAGCTATGCATTGAGCTTGGTGTGGTTTTCACGACTATCCGTAGCGGAAACCCTGAACCCTGCAAACTGCGCAAATGATTTTGT
>CAMHPM010000031.1 GCA_946187025.1 uncultured Prevotellaceae bacterium | reverse complement strand
CAAAATATTGAAACTTTTTTCAAATTATCTTAGAAACGGGGCATTAGCCTGTTTTTTTTGCTGGCCAATGCCCAGATTTCGATCTCGTTCTATGTTATGTCCTATCTGCTCATGTTATTTTAACAAGTTCCTATTGTCGTCGTTCTCCAACACACGCATCTGATTGATGGCAATCTGATTGAGGCGCACAAGGCGGTCGCCCTGTGGTACACCCTCGTCTATGAGAACGGCATTGATGTTCTCCATATTTGCCAAGCAAATGAGTTCATTGATGGAAGCATAGTCTCGGATGTTTCCTTTCAGTTCAGGATGGGCTTCACGCCATTGCTTGGCCGTCTGTCCAAACATGGCCACATTGAGCACGTCTGCCTCTTCTGCGTAGATGATGCTGGCCTGTGCTGCCGTCACCTCTTCTGGGATTAGGTTTTGCTTGATGGCATCCGTATGAATGCGATAGTTAATCTTCGACAGTTCACGCTTCGCCGTCCAACCAAGTTGCTTCTGCTCCTCACTCTTCATTCGCTCAAACTCCTGAATAAGATAGAGTTTGAATTGAGGTGATACCCAAGTGGCAAACTCAAAAGCAATATCCTTGTGAGCGTAGGTGCCACCATAACGTCCGGCCTTTGCGATGATGCCGCGTGAATTGGTCTTCTCCACCCACTGCTTCACCGACAATATAAAACGGTTAAGCCCTGCTGCATTTTTAATTCCCTCGAATTCGGGGGAATTAAAATTAGGATTGTACATCTCTTCCCAGATGCCCAAGAACTCAATGGTGTTCTTATTGCGCAGCCATTTCTCAATGAGAGCGAGCCCATTCTCTATATTGCGCACCATATCAGTGAGCGAAATGTAATCACGCTCATTGATTGTCACAACCGTTATCGCGTATTCTGTACTGTTATCTTTGCCATATTGTCTGCTGTTTTACAAACTTTGCGCCGCAAAGTTAATCATTTTCTACCAATTATAGGCAACTTGCCATATCAAATAAGGTGAAGACACCAGTTTTTACCTCATTTCTCTCCTATTTTATGAAATACGACACGCCGAAGCTGAAGTTGCCATCGATTCCTCCTCCTATCTCGACTCTTGTACGCAGGTTGCGGCTTCCAAATTCAAAGCATAGAGGCGAAATCTGCCATGCAAGCAGCCAGCGTTTCTGCTTGTTGATGTGATGGCTGCGGTCCTGTTCGGGTCTGAAGTATATGTCGCGTTGTTGCGCACCGATGGCTGCACGGCAGTAGAAGTGGATGTAGTTGCCGGCGTTCATCGTCCAATAATATTTGGCCGATGCCATGCTGTATGTACTTTTGCAGCATAGTGAACCGTAGATATATCTGTTATCCTGTTGATCGTCGTACATGAAATGTGTGTAGTCATTGACAAAACCTACTTCCACACCTGCTGCAATGTGTTGGTTGAAGTGATAGAAGTATTGCATGTTGCAAGGTATTGCAAATGCGTGTGGGTTATCATAATTGTATATATTCGGCCGACTCTCTATTTCGTCACGTATTTTGTAAAACCGTGTTGTTTTGAACTCGGAACCGAAGCAGAATGGATTCAGCGTGAACTCATGACGATAGTTGTCGGCTCTCTTTTCATGGATGGTTTCTGTCTCCGCTTGTACTGTCTGGCTGGTGTCGGCTGGTGCCGGCACATTTGTACCAGCCATGGTTCCGACCTGGTTTTTTGTCAGTAACGTAGAGCACGAAGAAAGCGTGCAGATGGCAATAATGACAGCTGCAGGTATCGTTGGGCGGGTTTGTTTCGGTTGTTGCATATTTGATGGCTATATGATATAATATGGTGTTTATGTATGTATTTCCATGTGCATGTATAAAAATTTTCCTGCGCATGTACGTGTATTTCCTTGCGAGTGCGCAGGAATTCTTTAATTTGTGGTGCAAATTTAATAATTTCTGACGACAAGACAAATAATTTGCACGACAAATTTAATAATTTGTGGCAGAAATTAAAGAATTAGTGCGTACTCGCAGGTAAATTCTTGTGCGTTCTCAATAAAATGTATGTATGTGTGTATGAAAATTTATATTCACGCAGGTGGAAATACGTATGTTTTTTCATGTAAAATCACTTGGTGACTTGTTTGCGCCACTTCGATGGCGAGCATCCGTATTGCTTTCGGAACATGCGCGAGAGATATAGCTGGTCGTTTATACCTACGCGGTCGGAAATCTCGCCAATCGACAGAGTGGTTGTGCTTAGCAGTTCGGCCACCCGCTTCATGCGTTTCTGGTTGAGGTATTCGCGTGGTGTGTAGCCTGTCACGGCCTTCATGCGTGCAAAGAATGTGGTACGACCCATGCCCATGTGTTCGGCAAAATTGTCGGATGTGAACTCAGGGTTGTCCATCTCGCTCCTGACGATTGAGTCAACCCGTTCGATAAATTCGGTGTCAGACGCATCGGTGTTGGCCTTTCGCCGCAGTTTGACATCGTGCGAAAACCGCTCGCGCATCACCTCCTTCTGTGTTTTCAACGTTGCTATTGCATGGTGGAAACGCTGGTTGTTGCGACGCACACGCATCCACCACACCAACACGACGACCGCCACCACGATGTAGATTGCAATGGCCCACGGGCTGTTCCACCACTGGCTCACTATGTATATTATGTCGCGGCGGGGAGTCTGTCCGCCTATGGTCACCTCGGTGCGGTCGATTCCGGCCGTCAGTTCGCCCTCATTATATATATAAGGTGTGATGATGACCACTCCGTTGTTGGTGCCGAACGCAATGCGGCCGTCGGTCAGCCTCGTGCCGCAGTTTTCGCTATACACGTTGTTGAGCATGTTTTTCGACATGAAGTAGTTGCTGATGCGGTGGGTGAATGGGTTGTAGCGTGATATGCCAAACTCGGTCGATACCCATATCATGCCGTCAGCATCCTCTACGAAACACTGCACCATGGAGTTGACGAGGCTGTCGGTTTGCTCGGTGATGCGTCTCACGAGGTGTGCACCGGTGTCGAAAATGGCAAATCCCTCGCCAGCTTCGGATATGTAGATTGTGCCGTCGGATGCACGAAACAGGGTGCGCACTTCGTCGCTCTGCAGCGTGGAGTTGCCGGTGCATAGGTGTGTGTATTGTGTTGTGTCGGCCATGAAGAGCGTGGGATTCAGCCTATATACACCATGGCTGGTGGCAATCCACAGGTGCGAGAGGCTGTCTTCGACGATGGCCCTGATGCGTCGTGAACCGTAGTCGTGGTCGAGAAATGTGGTGAAGCTGAGGCTGCCGTCAGTACCTTCTTCCTCTGCCACACACAATCCGCCGCCGAATGTGCCTACCCAGCTATGTCCGTTGGAGTCGAAATGGATGGCATATATCTCGTTGTGAGCCAGTGCTCCATCCACCGAGTCGGTGTGCAGGTAGTGTGTTGCTGGTTTGCTGCCTACATACAGGCCGTCGCCTTTAGTGCCCTGCCACCTGGTGCCTGAGGGTGAGATGGCAAGATAATAGGTGTTGAAGTCGTGGTGCATCGTCTCCAGGCATTTCGTGAGGGTCGAATCGTATATCCACACATCGCCGTCGCGGCTGCCTATTGCTATGCTGCCGTTGGCCAACGACAAGAGCATACGTATGTTTTCGCCGTCGAGCATATACTCCACGCCATCGTTTTGCATCACCTTCAGCTGCGATATTCCCAGGTTGTCGGTGCCTATCCATACCACTCCGTCGGAGTCGATGAATATACATTTCAGTGCGTCGGTTGGCAGTGGGTTGGTGTGCGACTGGGTTGTGAAATGCTCGCTGATGCCTGTCGCGGGGTCTTCCACGTATAACCCATCGTTGTCGGTCACACGCCAGATGCGTCCCCTGCTGTCGCCGACCCATGTTGTCGGTTGCCCTTCGGGGTCACCGGGCATTGCTATGTGCCGTGCTTCGAAGTCGATGAAACGGTCGGTGCGCAGGTCGAGGCAGGCAACATCGCCCGTGCGCTGGAAGATCCAGAGCCTGCGTTCGTTGTCTTCGTATATGTTCATCACGCGCTGGTCGGTCAGCCCCAGGTGCGACTTGTCGTGCATGGCACGGTAGTTGACAAACTTGCGGCCGTCGTACCGACTCAATCCGTTGGACGTTGCTGCCCATATCCGGCCGTAGCTGTCTTGCATGATCTTCCTCACCGTGTTGTTGGCCAAGCCGTCGGCGGTGGTCAGTTGTTGGAGCTGAAACTCGGTTGTCGGCCACAAAGTGAGTGAAAATACAAGCGCAACAAGTGTTGCGACGATTCTTTCTGCATATCGTTTCATGCTGCAAATTTAACCATTTCATCCCACTTTTCTGCTATCATTTGCCATGTTTTGTACTTCTGTCCATATATATTTTCGTACAAAAGTCCATATTTTTCGAATTCAATATATATATTACATCTGTTTTATTGTCGTAACTTTGCAACCGGAAACAGATACGACACTCCTTTTACACGACTTTTTAAAAAAACAAATCACATTAACTAACACCAGATATATGACGAAACGAATCATTATGACGACTGTGCTGACACTGACGATGAGTGTCAGCACATGGGCACAGCGCATCCAGCAACCGCTCGGACGCGGAGTGGTAGTTGCTCAAAACGGAGGAAACTCAACAGTGACATGGCGACGCCTGGCACAAGAACCGGAGGGAGCAACCTACAATGTATATGTAAATGGCAGGAAAGTGAATGCCTCGCCACTGCGCAACACCAACTGGCAAACCACCAGTACGGTAGTTCCTGTGGGGTCGAAGGTGAGTGTGACACTCATCGACCAGCAGGGACGTGAGTCGGAACCAAGTCAGGCGTTCGATGTGAAGTCGTACGACATGCGCAACATCTTCGTGAGCGTCAACTTCGAAGAAGGAGGCTCGCCGCTCCGTTCGGCCGACTTCAACACTGCCTTCGTGTGGCCTATCGACCTCGATGGCGACGGCGAATACGACTATGTGGTTAACCGCAAGTCGAACACCAATGGCCTCGACTGCTATGTGGAGGGGTATCTTGCAAGCGGAAAGCACCTGTGGACGGTGAAGCTGGGTCCCAACGAACTCAGCTGTACAGGACAAGACGACATGATAACCGTGGCCGACATGGACTGCGACGGACTTGGCGACGTGGTGATACAAAGCTCTGACGGCACTCAGTTCTGGGATGCCGATGCACGCAAGTTCGGCCTTTATGTAGGAGGCAAGACGACAGGCGACACCGATGGCGATGGAATCATCGACTACGAAACCCAGGGAACCCGCAACGCACCGCGCTACATCAGTGTGATCGACGGATTGACAGGCCGCGAAAAGGCATATATCGAGCAGTCATATAACCAACACTACAACCGCACCAACCGCTCCTCGCTCATGGGCGACGAATACAACAAGCACGTGGGCCACATGGGTGTGTTCTGTTTCGACGGCATCCACCCGGCCGTAGTGATGGAGTGGCACATGCGCGGAAGCGGTGGCGACCACCATTATTATAACCTGGGAGTGGCCTACGACTTCTCGACAGGAATGGCAGGCAAGCTGACTGAGCTGTTCAACGAACCGACCGGCGGCCCTGCATTCCACCAAATCCGCATCGGCGACGTAGATGGCGACGGGTGCGACGAGATGATTGTGGGCGGATATACCATGAACAACAACGGCAAGACATTGTTCAACACAGGCATATCACACGGCGACCGCTTCCGCACCACCGACATCGACCCCGAACTGCCAGGCCTCGAGACATTTGCCATTCAGCAGTATGCAGGCGACATGCTCGGACAGATACTCTACGAAGCAGCCAACGGAAAGACTATAAAGAAATGGTACCTCTCGGGCACAGGCGACGTGGGGCGCGGCGAATGTATCGATATCGACTCCAAACACCTTGGCTGGGAGATGTGGTCAACGATGAACAGCAGTGTGTATGATGCAAAAGGCGACCTCATACCCGACTACGAAAACCAGTGGCCGACCGAAGGTATATGGTGGGATACCGACCTCGATCGCGAGACAGTAAGAACCAGCGACAGCCACTACAATGTGTATGTTCAGGATTTCTTCAAGGGACGCGAAGTGGAATTCGCTAAAATCAGCGGATACCGCTACACCACTGTTTATGCTGCACGTGCCGCATTCTGGGGCGACATCATCGGCGACTGGCGCGAAGAACTCATCCTTCTTCACAAAGAAGATGGTGTGATTGTAGGCTTCACAGGTGTCACGACCGATTACCCAACCACCGAAAACCGAATCTACTGCCTCATGGAAGACCCTCACTACCGTGGCGACTGCACAACACGTGGCTACTATCAAAGTCCTAATCCCGGATTCTATCTCGGTTACGACATGCCACGGCCACAACTGCCGCCAGTCATGGTGGCCGACCTCGTGCAGCGTTCGACCGACACCTATTATGATTATATGCGCGCGAGCAAGGTGGACTATCAGGACGGCAAATCACTCCTCTACGACCTCTATACCGACAGCAACATCACCCTTGCTACACAAATAAAGCCTGCCACCATGTATATGATGCCGGTGAAGGGACAGACAATCGCGGTGAGCGGAGCAGGTGCGTTCGGTGGCGAAGGTGATATCTGGAAGAGTCAGCAGGGAACCGTAAACCTCGGTGTACCCGTCACCACTGCCGGAACGCTCTACATCTCGGAAGGAACCATCGAGTCCAGTTCGACAATAAGCAGCAAGCTTCAGCTTCGTGCACGTGGAACACTGGCAGGAAACGTGACACTTGAAGACACAATCATCTTCGAGGGAGCACTCAACTACGAAGGCTGCCGACTCATGCCGACAGGAGTCATGACCATGAAGAAAGGGCTCAGCATCGACAAGCGGGTGTTTGTCGAACTCAGCACCCCCGACGACTACATACACACCGACGGCAACCTGCGCCTCACTGGCTCTCTTGTCTTCACCATCGGATATGAAAAACCAGAAGCCGGACGCTACAAACTGATTGAATATGCAGGCACATTCACCGGCTCAGCCGACAAATGCTCTGTGCGCGGACTCACCGGTTTGTCATATAATATCGTAGCTGAAGACGGTGCCTTGTGGCTCGTCATCAATTCGCAACGCGAGCCAAACGACCATGTGGCATGGACGGGACAGACCAACAACCAGTGGGATTACCAGACGGCAAACTTTGCTATTGATGCCGCCACTACCGAATTTGTTGCAAACGACAAGGTGGAGTTTGGCGACGATGCAGCAAACACCAACATCACGATTAGCACACTTATGCCGACATCGGGCGTCACGTTCACCAACAACACCAAGGCATACACCTTTGCAGGCGACGGAGGTTTCTCCGGCAATGGAGGCCTCACGTTCAACGGACAGGGAACCGTAACCCTCAACACGACCAAGAGCGACTACACAGGTCCTACCGTTATAAACAGCGGACCAGTGGTTGTGAGCGATCTGGCCGATGGAGGCATCGCCAGCCCTATGGGTGCGGCAGCAGCTACGGCAGGCAACTGGCGGATTGGCAAGGCACGTTTCAGTGTCAACAACTCAAATGCAGCAACCAACCGACCATTGCAACTCACCGACACTGCAACCATCGATATACCAAAGGGCACTACTGCACTGAAGGGCGTAATCAGCGGACGCGGCACATTGGTGAAGACCGGAAGCGGTCAGCTCAACCTCACATACGGCGGAGCAAACACCTACACGGGCGGAACGATACTCAAGGCCGGTACGCTGGCAATGGGTACGTGGAACACCACGTTCGGCACAGCCACGTCGCGCATCCTGGTAAGTGGCAACACTTCGATAGTGGTATTCAACAACAACACCACAAGTGCTATCCCGTCTCTTCAGAATCAGATAGAGATAGAGGAGGGTAAGACCCTCACGGTGCATGGAGGCCAGCGTTGTCGTGTCACACCAACCCTCACCGGTAAGGGAACTATGAAGATCAGCTTCCCATACGTGCGTGGCGATTTCGGCCCTACGGCCACCAACTTCGAAGGAGTGATTGAGGTCACGAGCGGCGAGTTGCGCATGTCGTCGGCCCTGAACATGCAAAAGGGAACACTGCGCCTGAGCGGCAACAACTATGTGTATAACAACAACGGCACACACTCGCTCGGCGCACTCGAAGGCACCAATGCCGAGGCTTCGATTGCAGCCGGTACGTGGAATATAGGCTATTTGGGAACCGATTTCTCCTTTGCCGGAATCTTAGGTTCGGGCATCACGGTCAACAAATACGGCGCCGGACGCATGACACTCACCGGAGCCAGTGCTGCTCCTATCAATATCTATGCAGGCGAAGTCGATGTGGAGAACACAGCAGCATCAACCACGACAGGCACCATCACCGTTCGCAGCGGCGGCACATTGCTCGGCGCAGGTCAGACAGGACCTGTGGTGGTCATGGGTGGCGGCATGATTGCAGCCAGCAAAAGCACTATCATAACTGGAAACATCACACTCAACAACACCCTGCGAGTCAATGCAGGTGGTAAAATCAGGGTGCGTGGACGCGGCACCACATCGAGCCGTGTTGACACATACACTGTTGCCGGTCGCATCACTCTCAGCAGTCCGAAGTTCGTCATGGAGCGCCTGAGTGGCGAATGGCAGGCCGGTGAAGACCTCAAGATATTTGTGGGTACAGGCGAGATAAGTCTCAGCGGTACGCCTACGTTTGTGCCTGAAGTACCACTCGAAGGCTATAAGTGGGATTGGAGCCGACTGGCATCCGATGGCGTCATCTCTATCGTGGCCGATGCAGATGCTGTCTCTTTTATCGATGCCGACCCCCGGCAAGGTAAAGACATATACGACCTTACCGGACGGAAGGTAGAGAAACCTGCAAGCGGACTGTATATTCAGGACGGACATCGGATATTGGTGAAGTAAGGATAAGTTTGTAAGTTTTTGAGTTTTTAAGTTTTTGAGTTCGTATGCACTCAACAACTCGTAAACTAAAGAACTTAAGAACTCAAAAACTTATAAACTTAAAACCTCAAAACCTTACGAACTCAAGAACTCAAAACCTCAAAAACTTAAAACCTCAAAACCTCAATATGAACAGACGAATTGTTTTGGCCATTGTAGTCCTGATGGTAGCAGTGGCAATACAGGCCCAACGCAAGATAAACTTCAACCAGGGGTGGACCATCGGATCATCGGCCGAACTGGTCACACTGCCCCGCGCATGGAACGAAGACTATGCATTCCGTGTGTCGATCGAGCAGTTGCCCGATTCCGTGGTGTGGTATCGCAAGGACTTCACCCTGCCAAGCCTCAAAGGAAAGAAAGTCTTTATCGAGTTCGAGGGTGTACGTCAGGCAGCCGATGTGTATGTCAACGGTCAGCTCGTGGGCATAAGCGAGAACGGAGTCATGGCATTCGGTTTCGACCTCACACCATTTGTCCATAAAGGCAAGAACAAGATAGAGGTGAAGACCGACAACGACTGGGACTATCGCGAACGGTCGTCGAACAGCAAATACCAATGGAACGACCGCAACTTCAACGTCAACTATGGCGGCATTTCGAAAAACGTGTGGCTTCACATCACGGGCGAGGTGTATCAGACACTGCCGCTCTATTCCAACCTGCAAACCACCGGCACCTACGTCTATCTGCTTCATGCCGACATATCGGCCCATACAGCCACTATAGGTGTTGAGACCGAGGTGCGCAACGAGAGTGGCAAGCCGCAAGACATCCGCCTTAAGGCACAGACCGAGGACACATCGGCCGAGTCGGCATCCGCCACCCTGCAGCCAGGCGAGACACGTGTACTGAAAACACAATTCAACCTCTCCGACGTGCGTTGGTGGTCGGTGGGCAAGGGCAACCTCTACGACATCACTACCGCCATCATCGACTCGCGCGGCAAGAACCTCGACCAGGTAGTGACCCGCACCGGCTTCCGCACCACACGCTTCGGTCAGGGCATGGTGTGGCTCAACGACCGTGTCATACAAGTGAAAGGCTATGCACAGCGCACCAGCAACGAGTGGCCGGCCGTCGGAATCAGCGTTCCCGCCTGGCTCAGCGACTATTCCAACCGCCTCATGGTCGAGAGCGGAGCCAATACCGTGCGCTGGATGCACATCACACCGTGGAAACAAGACATCGAGTCGTGCGACCGTGTGGGACTGATGCAGGCCATGCCGGCAGGCGACAGCGAGAAAGATGTGGAAGGCGACCGCTGGCGGCAGCGCACCGAGGTGATGCGCGATGCCATCATCTACAACCGCAACAACCCCTCAATCATATTCTACGAGGGTGGCAACGAGTCGATTAGTCGCGAGCATGTGATGGAACTGAAAGCCATACGCGACCAGTACGACCCTCATGGCGGACGTGCTGTCGGCTCGCGCGAGATGCTCGACATCAACGAGTCGGAATACGGAGGCGAGATGCTCTATATCAACAAGAGTGCCAAACACCCTATGTGGGCCATGGAGTACTGCCGCGACGAAGGTCTGCGCAAGAACTGGGACTCCTATTCCTACCCCTACCATCCCGAGGGCGAAGGGCCGCTCCATAAGGGTCAGCCGGCAAATGCCTACAATCACAACCAAGATGAATTCGTGGTCGAACTTGTGCGACGCTGGTACGACTACTGGCGCGAACGGCCAGGCACT
>CAMHPM010000030.1 GCA_946187025.1 uncultured Prevotellaceae bacterium | reverse complement strand
CGGTACTGAGCATTTCGTCGCATCCCGATAATTTCTTCGACAACACCATCGGCTTATATGTACGTGGAACCAACGGCCGTACATGGAACAACTCGAAGACACCGGCCAACCAGAACATGGATTGGGAGCGGCCCGTGAATGTGGAATACCTTGTGCCCGACAGCGAGGCAAACGTGTATCGGGTGATGTTGAACCAGGGAGCAAACTTCTCGATATTCGGCGGTTGGACACGTTTCAACGACGGCGACGACTACTGGGAGTACAAATCGTCGTTCAAGCTGAAGGCCGACAAGCTTCCCGACGGTGAAAACTACTTCACGGCACCAGTGTTTGAGTGCAAGCCTTACATTAAAAACAAACATATACTCGTGCGTAACGGAGGGCAGGACCAGTATGAGCGGTTCTGGGATGCAGCCCTGCAGGAGATGCTCCGCACCAGCGGCATCTACATCGATTGCCAGGCATATCAACCCTCACATGTGTTCATCAACGGCCGATATCTCGGAATGCTCAACCTGCGCGAAGCCAGCAACCGCAAATACGCATACAGTAACTACGGAATAGGCGACGACGAGATTGACCAATGGGAAGACGAGTTTATTGTGAAAGCAGGTACGTCGGAGGTGTTCAACCGGTGGATAAAACTTTGCAACGACCTGGCACAGCATCCCACCGACTCTACCATCTGGCAACAGATTACCGACATACTCGATATCGATGAGTATTGCAACTACATGGCAGCCGAGATCTATATGGGAAACCTCGACTGGCTGCGCGTAGGACTGAAAAATATAAAGGGATTCCGTGCAAATACCGACGACGGAAAGATACACGTCGTGCTGTTCGACCTCGACGGATGTTTCGGCTCTACGGACATGATCTCTCAGATTATGACAAAAACCGGCAAACTGCCAGTCATATTCAAGAATATGATGTCATACGCTCCGTTCCGTAAACAGTTTGTCGATGCCTACTGCCTGATTGGCGGCTCGGTGTTCCTGCCCGAACGATGTGTGCCGATTGTGAATGAAATAACCGAAAACATCGCACCGGCACTGAAGCTCGAAGGACTTGAAAACACCGCCCGCCGCGACCGCCTCATCAACACCCTCACCGACCGCAAAGGCCACTACACGGCAGCGATGAACAGCCTGCAGAAGACATTAGGCCTTAGAAATCCGTATAACCTCTCGATCGAGGCCAACACCAGGCAGGCACGACTCATCTTCAATGGTCAGGAGATACCTGCCGGACGGTTCGACGGACGTGCATACGGACCTATACGACTCACGGCCCTCGCACCCGAAGGCTATACATTCAGCGGATGGCAGGTCAACGACGAGGTGGTCTGCACCGATGCCGAATTCGACTTGAGTTCTCAACTTGATGCAGGGACTTATGCCGTGACAGCACTCTTCGACTCCATCACCGATGCTGCTGAGCGCATACAGGCTGGTTGGGCACCAATCCGGATAAACGAAGTAAGCTCCGTCAACGATATTTACATCAGTGAATACCAGAAGAAGAGCGACTGGATAGAACTCTACAACACCACCGACACGCCAATCAACCTGGCTGGTATGTACCTAAGCGACAACCCCGGCGACCATCGTAAATATCAGATTCCAGCTGTCGGCAACACAACTATTCAGCCTCACAACTACAAACTTGTGTGGTGCGACGGGCGCGAACCGGCCGAACAGATTCATGCCTCGTTCAAGCTCGCGAATGCAGACAGCGCATATATCAGCATCATGGCGGCCGACGAATCATGGATTGATAATCTCTACTACAAGGCACAGGGCCGGTGGCAGTCGTTCGGCCGATATCCCGACGGGGCCGATTGTGCGGTGATGTTCGACCGCATTACCATCGAATCGTCCAACAGAGCTCTCACACCAATGCTGACACAAATCTGTAACAACAGCCAGGAACCGCCGGTGTCGGTTGTACCTCAACTCATCACAAGAGGTACGAACGTGGTCAATGTGAGCTACTACAACATGAACGGACAAAAGATAGCAGGACCTGCTGATGCCCGCATCGTAATACAAAAGATAACCTACGACAATGGATATACTGAAGTTCGTAAAGTCATGCAGACAAGGTAAGAATACATACATCATCGGCTTGTTGTGTGCAGTCGTACTTGTCGGTGTGTCGTGTATCGACGGCACCGACGACGCATTGTGTAGCGAGGTTGACAGCCTCAATCAGCGCGCCTATCGCACACGCTATCTCTGTATCGACACCACAGCACTGTATGCTCAGATGGCCTTCGACCGATCTGAAGATTACACAGAAGGACGGGCCGTGGCTTGTTCCAACCTTGCCTTCGTGCAGTATATGCTTATGGATTACGACAGTGCGCAGGTGCTCTATCAACAAAGTGCCGACATGTCGAAAAGCCTGCTCACCAAGGCGGTGGCCGATGTCGGAATGATGAAAGTGTGTCATGTGACCGGACGTAACGAGAAGTTCCACGAGTATCGGAATGCAGCCGAGCAGAAGCTGCACCGCATCGATGCCGAGCCTATCGACCTCTCGCCATTGCAGACCTCTTTGCTCAACTATGCTAAGAGCGAGTTTCACATGGCATCGAGTGCTTACTACAACTATATCATGCAGGACAGCCTGAGTCGTGAGGAACTACATGCAGTGACTGCCGACATGAGTATCGTAAACTCCGACTCAGCACAGCTGGCACGCTACTACACCCTTGTGGGCGACCTTCAGGAAGCAATGGATGTAGCTCGTCGTGCCAATCTCGTGTATATGCAAGCCAGTGTGATGCAGAAGATGTCGCAGGGCATGATAAACTCGATGGGCGAGATGCGTCCCGATTCGCTCAACCCGTTTGCACTAGTTATGGCTCAGAGTGCCTTATGGCTGTTCCGACAATATGGGTCGATCTATAGCCGTGCTGTCACATACCTCACGATTTCCGATTTCTACCTACATGCCGACATGCCCGAGGTGGCACTCGACACAGCAACAAAAGCTCTCGAGTTTGTAAACATACAACATCGACATGTATATGGTCAGGATGCCGACTTCCTCATGCCATACGACTCAAACCAAGACTCCATTTCGACCGAGATGGCATGGATGCAACGCGGCGACATGAACTCTGCATGGGAGTGGATTGCTACCATACGCGAACACCTCAGCATGATATATAGCAGCATGGGCATGAAGCGGCAGTCGGACTACAATCGCAACATCTATCTCGACATCCTCGACGCAACACGACAGGACCGCCAGCTCGAACATCAGGTATATGCCCTCGAACAGGAACGACGCAGCCAGAACCTCCTCATCTTCTTTGTGGCATTGCTTTCCGTCGTGTTGTCGGTTGGGCTTTATCTGGCCATCAAGCGCATGAGGCGCACCACCGAGCGCAACTACGACAAGGAGATGAAACAGGTTGACGAACTCTTCAGCCGATGGAAGAGCGACAACGAACAGCTCTACACCTCGATGGAGGAAGAAGAGAAGAAACTCGACAGCGAAACCTATCTGCACGAACAGCATATTGCGGAAAACAAACGCAGCTATATCGACAAATGCACGAGCCTGTCGCTGGTTTACAGCATTACTCCGTTCCTCGACCGTGCCATCAACGAACTCAACAAACTGCAGACAGCCAACGAAAGCAGCAAGGTGAGAGCCGAACGTGTTGACTACCTGCGCGAACTCATCGACCGCATCTGCCTTTACAACGAAGTGCTGTCGCATTGGATAAAAGTGCGTCAGGGCATGGTAAGCCTCAATATCGAGAACTTCGAGCTGCAGCCACTGCTCGACACACTGGCTAAGAATCAGAAATCGTTCACCAACAAAGGACTCGCTCTCACCCTCACACCTACCGATGCCGTTGTGAAGGCCGACCGCGCACTCACTCTCTTCATGATCAACACACTGCTCGACAATGCCCGCAAATACACACCGTCGGGCGGAAGCATCGGTGTGACGGCCTGTGAGACCGACGACTATGTCGAGATATCAGTATCTGATACCGGCCGTGGACTTTCGGCCGAGGATATCAAGACCATTTGCAACGAAAAGGTTTACGACTCGAGCCGTATAGGCAATGCTGATGGTAGCGACGACGAATTGCGTCAGCAGAAAGGTTTCGGGTTCGGACTCATGAATTGCAAGGGAATAATCGACAAATATCGCAAGACCAATGCCATCTTCTCTGTATGTACATTCAATATCGAGAGCCGTCTGGGCGAGGGTAGCCGCTTCTTCTTCCGCTTGCCAAAGGGTGTGATGCGTCTGTCGGCTATCGTGCTTATGCTGCTTGCCTCCGGTGTCGATGCCTGGTGTCAGCCTGTAACAGACAGTCAGGAGCGCACCGACCGCAATCTCATCCTGGCAGCTCAATATGCCGACTCGGTCTATTTTGCCAATGTTGATGGACTCTACGACAAGGCTCTCGTCTTTGCCGACTCGGCCATCAACCGCCTCAATGCCTACTACATTTCGCAGCAACCAGGCGGGACTCACTTGCTCTCGCTCACACCTTCAGGCAATGCTGCCGAGTATGCCGACATACGACTGTGGCGCTCGGGATTTGATACCGATTATCTTGTGGTGCTCGATGTGCGCAACGAGGCTGCCATCGCTGCCCTGGCACTCAAGAAGTGGAATGTCTATCGATACAACAACGACATCTACTTCCGTCTCTACAAGCTTGTGACACAAGACACATCGCTTGCAAGTGTGTCGGCATCAATCCGCAAGGCCAATATAACCCGTCAGTCGCTCATCATACTTGCCGTCATGCTTGTGGTTGTTGGCATCATCACCTTCCTCGTCATCTATTATCGCATACACCTGTTGCCTACGTTCAACATGCGTCAGCTCATGCAGTTCAGTCGTCGACTCTTCTCTACCACCAGCGATGATGTCACACAACTGGCCTACGAAGGAGTGAACGACATAAAGAGCATACAGGGTCTGGCACTCGGTGTGCGTCAGGAGGGTGGTGCTACGACCATGAACATAAGTCATAACGCCGAATGGCAGATGCCCGACGAACTCAATGCCTTCATGACACAGACTCTCATTTCGGGTAGTGAGATGGTGGTATCCGACGGACACGTTCGTACCTATCCGCTCCATACCGAGCCGACCGACGACACTCCTGCAGTGAGCGTGGGTGTGATGGCAACGGTTCAGAGTCAGCCGTCGATGTCCGATTCCGACCTCGGCATCATTCGCCTCATGGCACGCCAGCTTGCCACATATATATATTATTCGCGCACACGTATCGACGACCAGCGCACATCCATCGAGCTCAAAGACGATGAACGTCTGCGTGCCGAGCGTGAGGAGCAGTCGATACACATTCAGAACATGGTGCTCGACAATTGCCTCTCGGCCATAAAACACGAGACCATGTACTATCCGAGCCGAATAAAGCAGATACTCTCCGACATTGATGGCGAGCCCGACACAGCTCAGACCGAGACTCTGAGCGAACTTGTGAGCTACTACAAAGAGGTGTTCACACTGCTCAGTTCGTGTGCTTCGCGTCAGCTCACCGATGTCATGTTCCGTCGTCGCACTATCGATGCCACCTCGCTTGCAGCCTATGCACGCAAGTCGATGGCGCGTAGGTTGAAACGTCTTTCGGCCGATATCGAATTTGAGGCCATTGCCGATGATGATACCACCCTTGTCGGCGACCGCCAGATGCTTGAGTATCTTGTCGATAACCTCATTGCTGCATCGCTCCACACCGAGACCTCAGGACGTATCACGCTCCACATCAGCCATGATGCCAACATGGTACACCTCGTCTTCCACGACGAGCGTGTTGAGATGACGCCCGAACAGCTCTCACATCTGTTCTATCCCGACAATCTGCAGTATGACGAGGCTGCCGACCGCCTTGTAGGTGTGGAATACCTCGTGTGCAGGCAGATAGTACGCGAGCACGACGAGCATGGGTTGCGACGTGGATGCCGCATCGTGGCTGGGGCTGCACAGCCGGGACATAAGATTAACATATCGTTTACGATTTAACCAACAATACGTTTACGATTTAATCAACAATACGTTTACCATTTACAAATAGGATGGATATATAGAAAGGAAACAACAAAAACAGAAATATATGGATAAGTTCAATGTAATCATCGTAGAAGACGTGATGCTCGAGTTGCGCGGCACCGTCGAAATCTTTCGCAACGAGATACCTGAAGCCACCATCGTCGGTACGGCACAGACCGAGGATGAGTTTTGGGAACTCATGTCGCAAACCACTCCACACCTCATCCTGCTCGACCTTGGTCTCGGTGGTTCCACCACAGTGGGAGTCGATATCTGCCGTCGTGTGCGCGAGAAGAATCTGCCTGTCAAGGTGCTCATCTTCACCGGCGAGGTTCTCAACGAGAAGTTGTGGGTCGATGCCCTCGATGCAGGTGCCGACGGTATCATTCTCAAGAGTGGCGAGCTCCTCACTCCCGGCGATGTTGCAAGTGTGCTGAGCGGCAAGCATTATGTGTTTAATCAGCCTATACTCAAGAAGATAGTGAAACGGTTCCGCCAGTCGGTGCTGAGCGAATACCGTCGTCAGGAAGCATTTGTGAAGTACGACATCGACCAGTACGACGAGATATTCCTCCGTCATCTTGCCCTCGGTTACACGAAAGACATGATTGCCAACCTGCGTTCCATGCCGTTTGGTACCAAGAGTCTTGAGAAGCGCCAGGCTGAAATCATAAGCCGCCTCTTCCCTGGCAGCGAGGGTGAGCGTGTGAATGTGCCACGGCTCATAACACGTGCCTTCGAACTGCGCATACTCGATGTTGACGACCTCGAAGCAGATGAAGAATAAGAATGGAGTAGGAATATGAAACATTGTCATCAGAACCTGTCGGGCATACTTGCTGCTACGTATTTGCTGTTCATCATCCTGGTTGTGCTTTGCAGCTGGGTAGGCAGTGCTGTGGGTGTCAACATGCGTTCGCTCTTCAGTGCCGACGGTCTGCGATGGGCTTTTTCACACTTCGTGCCCAACCTTGCGGCTGCACCGTGGGCTCAGCTCTTGATTGGTATCACGACCTTGAGCATCATCATCCAGTCGGGCATACTCCACAGCATAAGCCGTCAGGCCACACTCAAGCAGAAACGAGCTTTGTCGCTTGCCATCCTCGTGTTCGTCGTGGAGTGCATCGTAATGCTCAGCCTGCTCTTGCCGCCGGCTGGTGTGTTGCTCAGTCCGTTGGGCACCATAGCCCACTCGCCGCTCGAACATGGGTGGTATGGCATGTTGTGTGTGGGGCTGATTATCATTTGTAATGTCTTCGGACTCTCGTCGGGCCGCTTTGTGAGCATGGCCGACATCATCGAGGCACACATCGCATTGCTACATCGACTGATGCCGTCGGTGCCGCCGCTCATCATCCTGAGTCAGCTCATTGCCATCCTCGACTACACGCGCCTCATGCCTGCCGATTCGTCGGCTGCGGCCGTTGTCACTCCGTTGCTTTACATTGCCACCGTTGTAGCCTGTATTTCGCGAACAGGTAGGCAGTGAGTGCTTTTTTGCGGTTGCATGTCGGTGTGTGTGTGATTTTTTTTGTAACTTTGCGGAGTTGATGATTGTTGAATGTTGATTGATGATTGTTGATTGTTGAGTGTTGAATGTTGAGTGTTGATTGTTGAGTGTTGAGTGTTGAATGTTGAATGTTAAGTTAATTAAACAAATATGATACAGAAGATATTGATTTCAGTTGTTGCCAGTGTGGTGTCGATGTGCATGTGTGCTCAGTCGGCCAGTCCTGTGATTGAGTTCTACGACAAGACCAACAAGGCCGATGTGAAGATGAATCCGGGCGAGAGTCAGACCATGCAGGCTCCGCTTGAGTTGAAGATGACAGCCAACCTGAGCGATAATGAAGGATGGGACTCAAAGTGTGAGTGGAAGGTGTATAATGTTCGTGAGGGCGAGGCCAAGCCTATCCTCGACCGTTTCGACGAGAACACTTCATACACGCTCACGAGCAGTGGCAGCTATGGTGTGAAGTTGTATGTCACCTTCACCGATGCAGATGGCGAAGAGATGGAGTATGAGTCGGAGGCGTTTACCATAACCATCTCCGAGTCGAAGCTGTCGTGTCCCGACGGCTTTTCGCCCAACGACGACGGCATCAACGATGTGTTCCACATCACGTATCAGTCGATTGTGAAGATGAAGGGTGTGATATTCAACCGTTGGGGACAGAAAGTATATGATTTCGACCTGAGCAATGTTGACAAGGGATGGGACGGACGCCAGAACGGCCGTTATGTGAAGGATGGCGTCTATTACCTCAACTTGCAGGCCACAGGCAGCGACGGCATAAAGTATGACATAAAGAAGGCTATCAACATTTTGAAAGGGTTGAGAGACTATGATGAATGAATGGATTGAGGTTCATGGTGCGCGTGTCAACAACTTGAAGAACATCGATGTGCGCATACCGCGTGGCAGCCTCACCGTGATAACCGGATTGAGCGGCAGCGGCAAGTCGAGCCTGGCTTTCGACACCATCTTTGCCGAGGGGCAGCGCCGGTATATCGAGACCTTCTCGGCCTACGTGCGTAATTTCCTTGGCGGACTGCAACGTCCCGAGGTTGACAAGATAACAGGCCTGAGCCCCGTGATAAGCATCGAGCAGAAGACTACGAGCAAGAACCCGCGAAGCACCGTGGGCACAGTGACCGAAATCTACGACTACCTGCGTCTGCTCTTTGCTCGTGCCGCCGATGCCTATAGCTACGAGACTGGCGAGCGCATGGTGAAATACACCGAGGAACAGATACTCCAGCTTATTATGAACCAATATGCAGGCAGGCGTGTGCAGCTCCTGGCTCCGGTGGTGCGCAGCCGTAAGGGCCATTACCGCGAGTTGTTTGAGAGCCTCATGAAAAAGGGATTCCTGCGTGTGAGGATTGACGGCGAGGTGCGAGAGATGGTGCCCGACATGCGTGTCGATCGCTACAAGAACCACAACATAGAGGTGGTGGTTGACCGCCTGGCAGTGGGCGAGAAGGACAGCGAGCGACTGCAGAAAAGCATAGCAACTGCCATGCGCATGGGTGAGGGACTGATGATGGTGCTCGACGAGGGTGGCGAAGTGAAATACTATTCGCGCTCGCTCATGTGTCCCACCACCGGCATAAGCTATCACGACCCTGCTCCCAACACCTTCTCGTTCAACTCGCCCATGGGTGCATGTCCGTGTTGCAAGGGCTTGGGGTTCATCAACCTCATCGACCGTGCCAAGATTATACCCGACGACTCGCTCTCGATCTACGACGGCGCACTTGCCCCGCTCGGCAAATATCGCAACACGATGATATTCTGGCAGGTGCAAGGAGTGCTCGAACTCTATGGGCAAGACATAAAGACACCTGTGAAGTTGCTGCCCGATGAGGCTGTGAACGATGTGATATATGGCTGCACCCAGCGCATACGCATACCGGCTGCACTCATACATCAGACCAACGACTTCTACACCCAGTACGAAGGGCTGGCACGATATATCAACCAGTTGCGCGACTCGGAAAGCTCGGCAGCAGCACAGAAGTGGGCCGACTCGTTCGACTCGGTCACTACATGCCCTGAGTGCGGCGGGTCGCGCCTCAATCGCGAGGCTATGCACTTCCGCTTTGCCGACAAGAACATCTACGAGCTGGCATCGATGGACCTCAAGGAGTTGCAGGAGTGGCTCGATGATGTGGGCGACAAGATAAGCGAGCGTCAGCAGAAGATAGCGGCCGAAATACTGAAAGAGATACACAACCGCCTGCAGTTCTTGCTCGACGTGGGGCTCGACTACCTCTCACTCTCGCGTAGCAGCATGACCCTCTCGGGAGGCGAGAGCCAGCGCATACGCCTTGCCACACAGATTGGTGCACGGCTGGTGAATGTGCTCTATATCCTCGACGAGCCGAGCATCGGACTGCATCAGCGCGACAACCAACGACTCATCTCGTCGCTCAAGGCATTGAGGGATGAGGGCAATACCGTCATCGTGGTGGAGCACGACAAAGACATGATGCTCGCAGCCGACTACATCATCGACATCGGTCCGTTGGCAGGACGTAAGGGTGGGGAAGTGATGTTCCAAGGCACACCGCAGGACCTGATGAAGACCGATACACTCACGGCAAGGTATCTGAAAGCCCCCCTCTTATCCCCCCAAGGGGGGATGATGCCATCCGGATGGAGTTCCTCCCCTTTGGGGGAGGATAGGAGGGGGCTCCTTGTCCTCCATGACTGCACCGGCAACAATCTCAAACATGTCACCGCCACATTCCCGCTACGCCGCCTCATATGTGTGACGGGTGTGAGCGGCAGTGGCAAGTCAACACTCATCAACGACACGTTGCAACCCCTGCTCTCGCAACATCTGTATCGGTCGTTGCGCGACCCTCTGCCCTATGGTTCGGTCGAGGGACTGCAATATATAAACAAGGTGGTGAGCGTCGATCAGTCACCTATAGGCCGCAGTCCGCGCAGCAATCCGGCTACCTACACAGGTGTGTTCAGCGACATCCGCGACTTGTTCGTGAAGCATCCCGAGTCGATGATACGCGGATATAAGCCCGGGCGTTTCTCGTTCAACGTGGCAGGCGGACGGTGCGAGGCTTGCGGCGGCAACGGCTACAAGACCATAGCCATGAATTTCCTGCCCGATGTGCTCACACCGTGCGAGGTATGCCATGGCAAACGCTACAACCGCGAGACACTGGAGGTGAAGTTCCGTGGAAAGTCGATAGCCGATGTGCTCGACATGACCATAAACCAAGCCGTGGAGTTCTTCGAAAACCAACCCACGATTCTCAACAAGATAAAAGTGATACAGGATGTGGGACTGGGCTACATCAAGCTTGGACAGCCATCGCGTGAAGCTGGCCACCGAACTGTCGCGACGCGACACAGGCAACACGCTCTACATACTCGATGAGCCTACCACCGGCCTCCACTACGAAGACATACGCGCACTCATGGCCGTGCTCCACCGCCTTGTGGCAAAGGGCAACACCGTCATAGTGATTGAACACAACACCGACGTCATCCAGCAGGCCGACTACATCATCGACATGGGACCAGAAGGCGGACGC
>CAMHPM010000029.1 GCA_946187025.1 uncultured Prevotellaceae bacterium | reverse complement strand
GTGTCATTGCCATCATTGTCGTGGCATTGATAGCATTGCTCTGTATCGGCGGACTTGTCTTTGCCTGTTTTGAGTTCGCATCCGAAAACGTATTTTCAGGTGGCACAAGTCACACCATCACACAGTCGGACGACACCACAGAATGGGTGGCAGACACCACATCTGCTCCTTCGTTTGAGGCCGACAGCACATCGACAGATACCATCACACAGGAAGATAATGGCGACGTAGTGCTTGCCGGATATATTGGCGGCACCGCATATCCCATACGTATGACCCTCAGCATCAATCCCGATGGCGATGTGAACGGAAACTACATCTACACCAACCGACAGTCGCAGAAGCCTGTCATACTGCTTGGCAACTATCAGCAACCATATCTCACGATTTATGAATCATTGTCCGACGATTCGGCTTCGGCTGCTTACTTCGAAGGCAAATACGACGGCGAGACGTTTTCAGGCAGCTACACCAATGCCAGCGGACAGGAATATGCGTTCACGTTGAAAGTTGAAGGGAAGTAAAAGGAAGTTAAAGGGAAGTTAAAGGGAAGTTAAAAGGAAGTTAAAGGGAAGTTAAAAGGAAGTTAAAAGGAAGTTAAAGGGAAGTGAAAGGGACGATACCTACTCCGAGGCAACATCCGTCCTTTTAACTTCATAGCGAAGCGATAACTTCTCTTCCATTCCTAAATAGTGGAAGTTAAAAGGAAGTTAAAGGGAAGTTAAAAGGAAGTTAAAGGGAAGTGAAAGGGACGATACCTACTCCGAGGCAACATCCGTCCTTTTAACTTCATAGCGAAGCGATAACTTCTCTTCCATTCCTTTCCATTCCTAAATAGTGGAAGTTAAAGGGAAGTTAAAGGGACGATACCTATTATGAGCGACGGAAATTTTAACAGGGCACTACTGCCTAAGAATGAGCTGACTGCCGGACTCCGTGCAGGCAAGGCTCAGATGCGCACACGTGCCGAACGTGCTTTCACACAGACCATTGAGCAGTATCTGCCACACCTCACGGCTCAGGAGCGTGAACAGCTGCGCGAATCGTTTATGCAGTTGCTGAGAAACTGAGGACATAACAGTGTGACTTATGAAGAAACTTTGCCATTACATATCAGGATATATGGGCATAGTAGTGCTTGCCACTGCTATTCTCGCGTTTGTGTTTCCCGGCATACTACAACACATACCCCCAAAAGTCATCAACTACCTGCTTGGGCTCGTGATGTTTGGCATGGGACTTACATTGAATCTGCAGGATTTCAAGATTGTGTTCAGTCGTCCGAAGGACATCATCATCGGCTGCCTCTCACAGTTCACCATCATGCCACTGCTTGCCTGGGGCTTGTCCCGCTTGTTCCAGCTCGACGAGGCCCTGTCTCTTGGTGTGGTGCTTGTGGGCTGTTGTCCCGGTGGTACTGCTTCCAACGTAATCACCTACCTGGCCAAAGGCGACCTGGCCCTTTCTGTCGGTATGACCGGAGTGTCAACCTTGTTGGCACCACTGCTGACCCCCCTGCTGACATGGGTGCTGGCTGGAAAGAGTGTCGATGTAGATGTGACAGGTATGTTTCTGAGCATACTCTGGGTTGTCATTCTGCCAATAGTCGTCGGACTGTTTGTGAAATGCCTCTGGCCCAGGTTCACACACAAAGCCGCCGACTATCTCCCCGCATTCTCTTCGGTTGCCATTGCCTTCATCGTGGCCATTATCATAGCAGCAAATGCCGACAAGCTGTGGGCTGGCGGACTGCTGATTGTTCTGGTCGTTATGCTCCACAACGTCTGCGGACTGGGCATAGGCTACTTGATCGCACGCCTGCTTCGGCTGCCCGAAGTCAAGAAACGAGCCATATCCATCGAGGTGGGTATGCAGAACTCGGGCCTGGCAAGCAGTCTGGCCACGATACATTTTGCCGCATATCCCCTTGCCACCATTCCCGGAGCCATCTTCAGTGTGTGGCACAACCTGTCGGGAGCTGCCGTGGCTCATCTCTACCAGAAAAAACGAGTACCTTCGAAGTAAAAGTTATTTTCCCCGACGCAGCAAGACACTCCCCGAACTAAAATAGTTCTGTTTCTGTGAGTGGGCACTCTCGGCCTCGCGAGTGCGGACTCATGATACTGCGAGTGCGCACTCTCAGGGCCGAGAGTGCGCACTCGTTGATATCATTTCTTCATGCTTGTCGGAATCCGTCTGTACAGGGGCGGTGTCTTGCCGGCCTGTATGGCAGTTGTGTTTCCGCAGTGTTATTTGTATATTTCGAGCCTGCTCACGTGGTGCTCTACCTTGTCGAGCGGCGGCAGTTGCATGTAGTCGCCATATTGCGTCTGGAGCATGTGGTGGCTGTTGCCTGGGACGGATAGTGTGAGGTTTTCAAACTGATGTGTGGTTAGCGGGAAGATGTCGTTGATGTCGTAGATGATATGGAACGGTATTCCGTAGTCGTAGGTAAACGTACGTCCACGGGTGATGCGGCTTATGGCTCTGAACACGGGGAATGTGATGTGACGGTTGAACCATGTTATGGCCCTTATCTTGCGCATGGCCCGGTCTCGGTTGGTCGCTGTGCGGAATATCTTGAATGTATGGCCTTGCAGCGGTTCGCCCAGCAGGTGGGTCCACAGCCGCTGGTGGTCGAAGGGGAAGATGTCGATATATATTCCACGCTCCTTGAACACCTGGTCGTAGGGGCATTCCTCTTCGAGCAGCGAGTTGCGGTCGCGCAGTTTTGCGAAGAAATAGAAGTAGTTGGGGTCGGTGTCGTTGGTCTGCAGGGCGATGTGAGGCGGCAGTTCTGATGGCAGTATCTTCATGAGCCGCAGGTAGTCGGAGCGCAGCATGGCCACGTCGAGGTCGTCGTCCCATGGTATGAATCCGTTGTGGCGTATGGCTCCGAGCAGTGTGCCGCCATAGAGGAAATAGGGTATGTTGTGTTTACGACATATCCTGTCAAGTTCGCCCACCATTTCCAGCATTTTCTGCTGGTGTGCATGTAGCTGCGAGCCCTCGGGGCAGAAGCGCTGGCGCAGCGATTCGTTGAGTTCTGCGTTCATGCCTGCAAAGGTAGGAAAATTTTGTTCATAATGCTTCGCTCACAAGGCAGAATCGACTGTTATGTAATCAAAAAACATCAGGAATTGCTAATAATGCGGTATGAATTGTACATCCGAATATTTTTTTCCTTATCTTTGCACTTTGAAGATTGAAGAGATTAGGGATTAGGCAGGCTTTGCCTGTTAGGGATTAGGCGGGTTATACCGTGTATCGTCCCTTTAACCTCTCCCATTTAACTTCCATTAATTGATGATTGAAGATTAGCATACGCTTTTTATTTAAAGATTGAATGAAAGAAATGACGATAGGATATACTACTGGTGTTTACGACCTGTTCCACATTGGGCATCTCAACTTGCTGAAGAATGCCCGTGGCATGTGTGACCGACTGATTGTAGGAGTCACCGTTGACGAATTGGTGGCCTATAAAGGCAAGAAAGCCATGATACCGTTTGAGGACCGCATAGAGATTGTGCGCAGCATAAAGTATGTGGATGCAGCTGTGCCACAGTATGAC
This sequence comes from uncultured Prevotellaceae bacterium, assembly GCA_946187025.1. GTDB lineage: Bacteria > Bacteroidota > Bacteroidia > Bacteroidales > Bacteroidaceae > Colivivens. The sequence continues at coordinate 7,596 of CAMHPM010000029.1, read as the reverse complement.
ATGGACAAGCTGAGTGCCTGCAAGAAGCTGGGCGCCAAGATGCTGTTTGTGGGCGACGACTGGTATGGCACCGAGAAGTGGCAGCAGTATGAGAAGGATTTCGCCGAAGCAGGCATCAAGATAGTGTATTTCCCCTACACCAAGGGCATTTCGTCAACTCAGATTACCAAAGCACTCAATGCGGTGCGTGGACAGAACCTGCAGGATGTGAAGTAATATAAAGGAAGTTAAAAGGAGATAAAAGGAAGTTAAAAGGAAGTTAAAGGGAAACCCCTCTCTTATCTCCCCCAAAGGGGAGATGATACCATCCGGATGGAAAAGGCTCCTCCCCTTGGGGGAGGCGGGGGAGAGGTTAAAGGGACGATACCTACTCCGAGGCAACATTCGTCCTTTTAACTCCTGAGCGAAGCGATAACTTCTTTTCCATTCCTTTCCATTCCTAAAAATAAAAGAGCTATGATAGATAAGGATTTTTGTTTGAGTTCGTACATTGCTTTCCGGTATATATGGAAAGCCGATGTCGATTTTGCTGAAGGTATGCACCACCAGCTGATAACCCCGATACCAACCAGCGAACGCATAGGTGTGGCAACAGCAGCCGATATTGACCGTGAGATACAGAAGCAGATGGATGCCCTGTATGCCCGGTACAACAACATTGGCATATTGCTTTCGGGAGGTATGGACAGCGCCATCGTGGCTGCTTACCTCAAACCAGGAAGTCATGCCTACACGTTTACGGCACAGGGGACCGAAGTGTTCGACGCCGACTTGGAACGTGCTGCACACTATTGCCGCAAGTTCGGACTGAAACACCATCTGGTCGATATATCGTTCGACGACTACAAACAGCTGACACCACTGGTGATGCGCACGAAATGTGCACCAGTACACTCGATAGAACCACAGATATACAAGGCCGCCAAGATGGCACAGGCCGACGGTGTGGAACTGATGCTCGTGGGCGAAAGCAGCGACCTCATATTCGGAGGCATGGACGGCCTGCTGGCCAAAGACTGGACAATGGCCGAATTCGTAAACCGATACACATTCCTCAGCCCCGACCTGGTGCTGACCCACCCGGTGGATATGAGCGAGCTATACGAACGCTATCGCCGTGGCAACGCTATCGACTTCATGACATTCATGGACGAAGTGTTCTCGATCGAAAGCTCGAGCTCATACTTCAACGCCTTTGGCACAGCCGGATTGGAATACTACGACCCCTACGCACGCCTCATCATGAGCGAGCCGCTCGACCTGCAACGGGTGAGAAACGGAGAGCCGAAATACCTGATACGTGCCCTGTATGCCATGAAGTATCCCGAGGTGCCAATACCTAACAAGATACCGATGCCACGTCCTGTTGACAAGATATTCAAGGAGTGGACGGGTCCTGTACGGCCGGAATTCAGAAACGACATACCGATGAGCAGCCTCACCGGCAACCAAAAGTGGCAACTGTGGTGTGCCGAACAATTCCTTGGCAGCCTATGAGGAGCGAACGCATGGAATGGATCGACGCCATGCGTGGGTTCACCATGATTATGGTCGTGGCCTACCATGTCAGCATCCAGGGATTTGGCGAAGTGGAAAAAGCATCGAGCGCATTGCCCCTGCTTGTCCTCTTCCGTATGCCGTTGTTCTTCTTCATAAGCGGATTCCTTGCATACAAGGCCGACATGAACTGGACCACCGGACGCCTTGGCATGATGGTATGGAAGAAAGTGAAGATACAGGTGATACCGACCCTGGTCTTCCTCTTCGCGGCAATCATCATACGGCAACCACACCTGTGGGAAGGCATCGAGTATGCCGTCATCTCCCCTACCAAAGACGGCTACTGGTTCACGTGGTGCCTGTTGCAGATGTTCATCATCTACTATCTGTTCGCGTTCATCGAGAGCAGGTTTGCACGTCGCAGCTGGATTCCAATCACGCTGCTATGGTTTGTGGCACTCGTTGCATACGCCACACTCTACATGCCAGCGTGGTTCAAGTATCCCAAAGCCAACGAAGTGTCGTGGCTCAATATGACAGGTTTCATACAAGTGATGCGTTACTTCCACTTCTTCCTGCTCGGAAACATCATACACCGATATTGGAACGGATGGCAGCGACTCATGGACTCCAAATGGTTCTTCCCGACCATTGTGACAATAGTGTTCTTCTGTGCCGCCGACATATTCAAATGGCACAACCTGCGATTCCAGTGGACAAACCTGCCACGCACCATGACCATGTACATACTTGTGATGGTGGTCTTCATGACATTCAGATACTACAAAGACAGCTTCACTCGCCAACACTGGTGGGGACGCACACTGCAGTACATAGGTGTCCGCACACTCGACATCTATCTCATACACTTCCTCTTCCTGCCCAACCTGCACATGGTGGGCGACTTTATCAACAACAACAAGCGCAACTTCGTAATCGACGTGACAGAGTCATTCGTCATAGCAATGCTCGTAATCGGCTTCAGCCTCGTCGTGTCAAACATATTAAGAGTTAGCCCTGTATTCAAGAAATATCTATTCGGACGCAAATGAAAGTCTATTTCTATCATACCCAAGACCTCAACCGTATCTACAAAGCGTGGAACGAGGGACATTTCCCAGGTCATTTCCTCTATGGTGCAACACATCTGCCGCGCTATGGAGTAGATGTAGTGATGCATAAACACAAAAACATCTCCAACCGTTTGCAGCGGTCGCTATATGTTGCATGGCGTGTGTTCACATGCCGCGAACACTTCGATGCAATATATGCCACACGGTTCAACGGACTCGAGATACCTATTTTCCTACGTGCGCTCCATCTGTATCGCAAACCCATCATACTGTGGCACCACCAACCCGTGGTGAAGGCCGATAATGCCATGCGCGAGATGTTGGCACAGATATTCTACCGAGGCATCGACCACATGTTCTTCTTTAGTCAGCGACTCATCGACGAGTCGCTCAAGAGCAGCAAGGCACGCGAAGAACGTATGCAAGTGGCACATTGGGGACCCGACCTCGAATACTACGACCGCCTCATGCAGGAATATCCTGTAGCTGAACACAAGGGATTCATATCGACAGGTAAGGAGAAGCGCGACATGCCTACACTCATACGTGCATTCAGTGCAACAGGCTCTCCACTCGACATATACATCGCCTACAATGCCTGTGGCGACAATTACCTCGAGATACTGAACGACCTGCGCCCGTCGGCCAACATACACATACACTTCATCAAAGGACTCATTCCACACGAGCTGGCACAGAAAGTGTGGGCGGCCAAGTATGTCGCCATCTGCTGTCAGGACACCAACTACACCGTCGGACTCACCACACTCGTAGAAGCCCTTGCACTTGGAATGCCAATCATTGCCACACGCAACGTCACGTTCCCGTTCAATATCGAGAAAGAGGGCGTGGGCATCATCGTGCCATACTACGACTCAGTAGCTTGGGAAAAGGCCATACGATATATCACAACCGACGACGAGGCTGCAGAAACCATGGGACGAAAAGCCCGCCAGCTGGCCGAGCGTCTCTTCAATCTCGACAACTGTACCGCCGAAGTGGCCGAAGCCATCAAGAAATTTGAGAAGACAAACCCGCAACCAGCCAATGAGCCTCAGCCTGTACAAACAGCAGAGGCAGAGCAACCGGAACCATTGCAACCAGCAGAACCAGAGCCATTGCAATCAATAGAGCCGGAGCTACTGAAACCAGTAGAACCGGTGCAAATACAAAAGGCTGAACCAAAACCACAGCCAACAGTCGAACCACAACCGACATTTGGGCCTCAGCCGACAGTCGAACCACAGCCGATATTCGACCAACAACCATCGGCCAAGCCGGAACGGGAACCTGAAAAGCCAGCTTCATCGTTTGAGTCACATCCACAACAGCAGGCTTTCGACCCCGACGGACCTATCATCAATACAGCAGCACTTCGTCACCGCATCAACACAATCACGGCCGACCTGCGTCGCCGGTTCTCGTCGTTAGAACAATTGAAGGTGTATCTGCCGACAAAAGAGGAGATGGACGACCTCTGGGACAAGACAAAAAAGCTCGCTTCGCGTGTTGGCGACAAGGTGAAGAACATCATAATGCCAAAGTGATAATGCGCAAGGCATGATGAATAGTTGGTGTGCTGTCCTTCCGGGTGGCTAATTTCCAATCTTCAATCATCAATCATCAATCATCAATCATCAATCATCAATTTTCAATCTTCAATCTTCAATTTGCACGCAGTGCATAACCCCACCTATGCAACCAGCAAACTGCGACATAAGTGTACTTATGCTTTTCCACGCACGTCCCGACCACTTCGCCCAAGTATGGGCCGAAGTGCGTAAGGCACGTCCTGCACGTCTGTTCCTATATCAAGACGGACCGCGGCCGGGCACCAACGACATGGAGGGCATCATGGCCTGCAGGCAGCTCGTGGCCGACGAAAACATCGATTGGGAATGTGATGTGCACCGCCTCTATCAAGAGCGCAACTACGGGTGCGACCCCTCGGGCTATATGTCGCAGCAATGGGCTTTCAGTCAGACCGACCGCTGCATAGTGCTCGAAGACGATGTGGTGCCCAGCCAGACATTCTTTACATTTTGCAAAGAGATGCTCGACCGCTATGCCGACGACCCACGCATCACTATGATAGCAGGATTCAATACCGACGAGCAGACCACCGATATCACCGATTCTTATTTCTTCACCCGCGTATTCTCCATCTGGGGGTGGGCCTCGTGGTCGCGAGTCATCCTCAACCGCGACGGCAACTACGGCTTCGTTCGCGACCCCCGTCAGTTCGATCTCCTGTGCCGCAAGGTGAAGCAATACCGCCAGCGTAATGATATGCCGCAGATGTGTCGCGACCATGCTGCATCGGGCAAGCAGTATTTCGAATCGATATTCTGGGCATACATGCTCATGCACGATGGTCTGGCCATCATGCCGCGTGTCAATATGATAAACAATATCGGCATGGATGGCGGCACACACTTTGCTGCACAGCTCGATTTATTGCCACGTCGCCTGCGTCGCCAGTTCACCATGGAGAGGCACGACATCGAGTTTCCGCTCCATCATCCAGCTGCTGTCGAGGAATATCCCGCCTACCAAGAGCGTTTCTACCTCATGAATGCGTGGAACCACCCGTGGCGCAAGGTTCAGTACTCGCTCGAGGAACTGTGGCTCAACCTCTGTCACGGCAATTTCCGTAAGATTTGTTCGGCCGCCGCGCTGCGCATACAAAAGACTTTTGGATTTAGGAAACACCGGTAGGATAAGATAACAAGCAGGAAATACCCCCAATGACCGGTTTGGGATAAATGATAAAGGTGGCTTCAGACATTGTTGTTTCTGAAGCCACCTGTCATTTTCTGTCATTCTTATATTTGACTGGTTAGGGGCTGTTGGTGCAATCCGTCGGTTATTTGAAGAGGTTGAGGTCTATGCAGTTGCCCATTGTCTGGTATCCGTCGGCATTGGGGTGCAGCCAGTCGTTTTCGAAGAGGAACGCAGGGTTGAGACGGTCGGATTGCTGTGGGTCGCTCATTGCGCGGTCGAAGTCGATCAGTCCGTCGTACTCGCCGCTGTTGCGTATCCATTCGTTCACTTTCTGCCGTGCTGCTTCACGACCTGGGTTGTAGTAGTTGTTTCCACGGAATGGCATAATGGTCGCTCCGTATATCTTGAGTCCGTGTGCATGAGCCTTCTCTATCATTGCCTTGAACGAGTCGATGAGTTGGTTTGCGGTCTCGTCGGGTTGCCATGCACCTCCAAGGTCGTTCACTCCTTCGAATACTATCACATACTTCACTCCCGGTGCCGATAGTGCATCGCGTTCGAACCGGCTGTTGGCTGTAGGGCCCAGTCCGCCTCGCAACACACAGTTGCCGCCCAGTCCGTAGTTGAGCACACTGAGGTGGCGTGTTGCTTTGTTGGCAAGCAGTCGGCGCGACAGGTTGTCGGTCCATCGGTTCTGGTGGTTGGTTGTTGTGCCGCGTCCGTCGGTTATTGAGTTTCCGATAACGGCTATCGAACCCATCTTACCTTTTGCTTCCACTTGCAGGTTGCTGATGTAGCACCAGTGGTCGGAACGTGTGGCAGAGGAGAAGTCGTTGCCGTGTCCGCTGATGATGTACGAAGTGGTGCGTGAGCCTGGGTGTCCGCTCACATCTGTTTGCGAGCATTGTCCGAAACGTATGGTGATAGCTACAGGCATACGTTGGCGCAGGCGGAACTTGACGGGGTCGGACGTTATGGTCTGTCCTGGTTGCATGGTTACCGACGGCTTGCCATCGAAGGTGAGGGCGGTGGTGGTACGTTCCACGATATCTGCCGATTCGCCTTCGGTCACGGCTTCGGCCAGTTCCACCGACATGATTTCGGTTGGAGTGGTGTTATATTGGTTTGAGAGTTCCAGTCGGACTACATTGCCAGCTACCGACACCTCTACAATCTGTCGCAGGGTGTTGCCGGCAAGATATGGAGCTGGTGGCAGGTTGTGCGGCTCTACTTTTTGCACTGCGGTGGCCCATGTTGCCACCCATCGTTTGGGTTGCTTGGCGGCGGTGGACAGTGTCACGGCAGCAAGCATGAGGAAGAATGTTATAATTGTTCGTTTCATGTTGCAAAGATAGGCAATTAAGTGGAAAGTGGAAAGTGAAAAGCGAAAAATCTGAGCTGTCGGGCTTGTTTTTCGGCTTTCGGCTTCCACTTTCCATCCAAAACTGCTAACTTTGTATTCGTAAAACGTAGAAACAGAATGGACTATACAGAACAGACTATCGATGATGTCTTCTCCTCGGAGGTGTCAGAGACTGATGTCGTGGCGCCAGAGCGTGTGCGCAACGACGAGATGAACCTTGCCTGGCAGTATGTAGCCTCGACCGACCGCTCGGTGTTTCTCACGGGCAAGGCTGGTACTGGCAAGACCACTTTCCTTCGCAAGCTTCGCGAGCTGACTCCGAAGCGCATGGTTGTGCTGGCTCCTACGGGTGTGGCAGCCATCAATGCCGGCGGACAGACCATCCACTCGTTTTTCCAGTTGCCTTTCGGACCGATAGTGCCTGGTGCCCCGCTGCGCGAGGGAAACAGCCATTACCGCATGAGCGAGGAAAAGAAACATCTGATTCAGACGCTCGACCTCTTGGTCATCGACGAGGTGTCGATGGTGCGTTGCGACTTGCTCGATGCCATCGACCAGAGCCTGCGCAAGTATCGCGACCGCTATCGTCCGTTCGGCGGGGTGCAGCTCCTGCTCATAGGCGACCTCCAGCAGTTGGCGCCGGTGGCTGCCGAGAGCGAGTGGCCACTGCTGCAACCATACTACAACTCTCCGTTTTTCTATGATTCGAAGGCTTTGCAGCAGGTCGATTATGTTACGGTCGAACTGCGTCACATATCTCGTCAGCAGGACAGCCGCTTCATCAATCTGCTCGCTCAGATTCGTGGCGGGCATCCCGATGCCGAAGCCCTGAGCCTGCTCAACAGCCGTTATGTCCCCGGATTCACTCCTCCGCAGGGCGAAGACTGGATTCGCCTCACCACCCACAACCGCATGGCTGCCAGCTACAACGAGTCG
>CAMHPM010000028.1 GCA_946187025.1 uncultured Prevotellaceae bacterium | reverse complement strand
CTGGTGATAGCCCCAGGTGTTCTTCAGCTGACGGCGTTCGTGGCGCGGGCCGATGGTGGTCTTCCAGCGATAGGTGTTCCAGAATCCGTCGCCGCCGCCGTGCACTACGCAGCCCCCCGGGAAGCGCATGAAGCGCGGATGCAGGTCGGCCAGGGCCTGAACGAGGTCCTTGCGCAGGCCGTGGCCTTTGTAGGTGTCCTGGGGCATGAGCGACAGTTCGTCGACGTCCATGGTTCCCGTCGTCAGTACCAACAGCTGCAGGCAGGCGTTGGCGCAGTCCTCGGTGGGTGTCAGCACGGCCTCGTGCTTCCGCCATGCCGGGGTGTTCACCTCAAGGGTGGCCTCGGCCAGCAGTTTCGGGTCCTTGCCCCAGCCCTGAGGCTGCACCAGTGCGAGGCGCACCTTCTTGGCAGCGCCCTCGACATTGCGGGCGAAGAGGGAGCAGTCGTAACGGCTGCCGGCCTTCACTCTGATGCCATCGAAACCGCCGTTCTCCAGGCCTACGCCTTTCCATCCGCGGTAGTCGTAATACTCCTTGACGCGTTCGATGTGGAAGCGCAGGTAGGTGGGGTTGTTGGGATGGAGCGGCTGGTCCATGCGCGGCTCCATGCGACCCAGCGAATGTCCGGGCCTGAGGAATCGCCAGGCCGTGCCGGCTCCCCATCCGTCGCGCTCGGTGGGGTTGAATTCGAACGAACCGTTTTGCACGAGTTCTGCAAACAGGCCGCCGTCGGCTGCCGACGAAATATCTTCGAAGAAGATGCCGATGAGTTCGTCACTGATGGCCTTCCCTCCCTTGGGGGCCGACATGGGTTTCTGTGCCTGCAGGGCCACCGTTGCTGCCAGCACAAGGGCAGCTGCTGTCGTGTAATGTTTCATAGTATTTGACATTTATTTAGGTTTTGCGTTTATGCTCGGTCACAAAGTTAGCAATTCCTTGCCAATAAAACAAACATGCAACCATCAGTTTTTCAGAATAGCGTTCAAAAAAGTCAGCGAAATGCAAGTGTAACAATATCGTAACGAGTCTTTTTTGACAGATATGCGAATTCTGCATACCTTTGCGAAGGATTTTCAAAACACAATTACATCGGTATGGAATACACAATGATTGCAATGAAGTTGTTGGGCTCCCTGGGACTGCTCATCTTCGGTATGAAAATGATGAGCGATGCCTTGCAGAAAATGGCTGGCCCACAGTTGCGCCACGTGCTGGCTCGGATGACCAGCAACCGTCTGTCGGGAATGCTGACGGGAACCTTGTTGACCTGCGCCGTACAATCGTCGTCGGCCACAACGGTCATGACGGTTTCCTTCGTCTCGGCCGGACTGCTGACGCTGGGGCAGGCCATCTCGGTCATCATGGGTGCCAACATCGGTACGACGCTCACGGCATGGATCATGTCGCTGGGTTATAATGTCGACCTGACCAGCGTGGTATTCCCCGCATTTGCTCTGGGCATGGTACTCATCTACCGCAAGAGCCACCGCTACGTGGGCGACTTCCTCTTCGGCATCGCCTTCATGTTCCTGTCACTGGTCATGCTAAGCTCGGCGGGCAAGGAGATGGACCTGGAACATAACCAGGCCGTCGTTGACTTCTTTGCCTCGTTCGATACGGGCAGCTACTGGACCATCCTGGCTTTCCTGGCCATCGGCACCATCATCACCTGCATCGTGCAGTCGTCGGCAGCCGTCATGGCCATCACCATCCTGCTGTGCTCTACAGGTGTGCTGCCCATCTATCTCGGCATTGCACTGGTGATGGGCGAAAACATAGGCACCACCGCCACTGCCAACCTTGTGGCTCTTGGCGCCAACACCCAGGCACGCCGTGCTGCTTTGGCTCACCTCCTGTTCAATGTGTTCGGAGTCGTATGGGTGCTCATCGTCTTCTATCCGTTTGTCGATATTGTGTGCCGCCTGGCTGGCTACGACCCCACCCAGATAGGCCAACACACCGAACGCCTGCCAGTGGTGCTCGCCATGTTTCATACCTGCTTCAACGTGGTCAACACGGCAATACTCATCGGCCTTGTGCCGCAGCTGGAACGTATCTGCCGCTGGCTCCTGCCCGACAAGGGACAGGCCGAGAGCGAAGGATTCCGCCTGCAATACATACAGTCCAATCTGGTACAGACACCCGAAATTGCGGTGCTCCAGGCGCAGAAGGAGACCGCTGCCTACGGCCTTCGCACAGCCCACATGTTCGACATGGTGCGCAACCTCTTTGCCGAGACCGACGGCAAGCAGTTTGCCCGACAGTACGACCTGATAAAGCAGGCTGAGGACGAATCAGACCTCATGGAGATAGAAATCGGTAAGTATCTGGAGCAGGTGAGCGACGACCACCTGAGCGACGAGACGAAAGAGAAAATACGTCGCATGTTGCGTGAAATCAGCGAATTGGAGTCAATCGGCGACGCCTGCTTCAAACTGGCTCGCACCATCGTGCGCAAACGCGAGACCGGCAAGGCCTTCACCGAACACCAGAACGCTCAGCTGCAAGTTCTGATGTCGCTGTGCGACAAAGCCTTGTCGCAGATGAACACCGTGATGCGCGGCCACCGCTCCGACCACAACATCAACGAGACCTTCCGCATCGAAAACGAAATCGACCAACTGCGACAGCAACTAAAGGTGGAGAACGTGCAAGCCGTCAACGACCACGAATACGACTATGCAGTCAGCACTTTCTATGTCGATCTGGTCAACGAACTGGAGAAGCTGGGCGACTATGTGGTCAACGTGGTCGAAGCACGATTCGGAAAATAATGGAAGAAAGAAACTCAACTTCCGCAAGTACCACTTGCGAAGGTTTTGTCTATAACTCCTTTTACTTCTTTAACTTCTTTAACTCTAGCTGACATCCGAAACTTGTATAAAGGTAATTACCAATAACAGATAATAAGCCCCGTTGCGTCGTCACGATGCAGCGGGGCTTGGTGCCTATAGGTCTTTATGAACAAAAAATTATTTCTTCGGGTTCTTGTTCCAATGATACACCACGTGCAGCATTACGTAATGCGGAAGGGAGCGGTGCCAGGTCACGGTGCGCCCTTGGGCATTGATGTCGTAGTTGGTTGACGAGAGCTGATGGAGCAGGTCGAAGGCTTCGATGCGTGCGATGAGTTTTCCCTTGAAGAAGGGTTGGCTGATGGAGGCATTGAGCACGAAGTCGTCGGTGTTCAGTTCGCTGCTGCCATATCCGCGACGGCTGTACATGGTGGCATTGGCCGAGAGCGTCAGGCCCCCTCCATGTCTGCCCCAAAGGGGAGGGGTGGTGTAGCGGGCAGAGAGGCCGTACTGGAAGTCGGTGGCGTTGAGTGTCTCAAAGTCATACATCCTGCCCTCGGAGTGTCGCCAGCGGATGTCGCCCGTGGCGCGGATGTTGAGCTTGTCTTTGTTGTATTGCAGATATGCTCCGTCGTGCAGGGTGAGCGTGTTCACAATGTTCTCGTGGCTTGTGCTCTCGCCTGCAAACATAGAGTGGTCGATGGAGTGGTTGAACCCTGCGTCGGCTCCTGTCTGCCACGTCCAATGTTCGTCGTGGTCGATAGCACGCGAGAAGTCGAACTTGGCGCCGAGCCGATATGCTCCCTTCACATTCATTGGCCTATAGGTATAGACGCCTGTCTCGGTGTCGTAGCTTACCGATTGTGCCGTCTGCCGATGATAGATGTTGGCCGATGTGCCTATGTGCCATTGCTGCTGATGTTCTCCGCCTTTGTTCGAGAAATCGATGCCGAAGCTTGATGTGACGGTGCTCTTGAGGTCGGGGTTGCCCAGCTTCACGACGAGCGGCTGGCTGTCGTCGCGATAGGTGATGCGGTCGGGCAGATAGACGGGTTGGCGATTAAGGCTGGCACTGATTTTGAAGTCGTGCTTGCCGTCTTCCGATACATTGCGGAACGATGCCGATGTGTTGAGAAACAGTGAGTTCTGACGGGCAAGGGTGTCGAGCGTTCCACGCTGATAGTCGTACGACGCGTGGTTCATGGGCAAACTCAAGTCTACGCTCAGACGCTGATAGTTGACTTTATAAGGGAGTCCTGGCTGGTAGGTGTATAAACCGCGTGTGCTGAACGAAACTCCCAGTTGGTTTTCCACCACGTTGAGGCGACTGTCGTAGGTATTGTTTATGTCGGTGATGGCTCCCAACGCATCGAGCGAAGATGCCAGCATCAGAGTGTCGGGATGGTACAGGTAGTCGTGTGTGTCGATGTGAGTCATGTACAGACGTTCCCCCACCGACATATTCACATCCTTGAATATCTTCATGCCGTAGTTCAGCGATGCCACGCCCCATGTGGTGACAGTGCGCATTTCATCAGTATTATGCTGGATGTTGCGGCTTGGGTTTACGTATTGTGCGGTGCTGAACCTCTGTGCCGACTCCGATTCGTCTTCGTTATGCTCCGCCTTTATGTAGTAGTCGATGTGCTGCTGTTTGGCACCTACATTGAATGCACCCTGCGCCTCGACATATCCGCCCCATGCCTTGCCATCGTTGAAAGCGCGGGTGTGGCGCGATGCTGTGAGCGAATCGTCCCATTGGTCGAACAGTGAGCTAAACCTGTTGTCGCGCTTTGAGTAGTTGAAGTCGAACTCGATGCGTGTATAGAACGGCTTCTGTAGCGTGAGGTTGTCGTGAGCACTCCATCGGTGGTTTCCAGAGCGGTTGAAGGTCTCGCTCAGCGACAGCGGCGTGTGTCCCGGGAGGAACTGCTCGTACCGGCTTCGTGTCTCGCTGCGGTCGGTGGTCGATGTGTAGGAAGCCGTCAGGTTGTTCTTCACCTTGTTACCCTTCGACACATAGTCGATGTCGGTCGCTACGCTTCGGGTGGTGAACATGCTCTGAGGCATCGATGCCGGCGTCCAGTTGTCCGACGCACCTGCATGGCGGCCTTCGTTCACATTGTTTGCATTGCCCAGGAGGGTGAGCCGCCAGCGGTCGGTGAATCCCAGGATGAAAGCACGCGCCAGCCACCGCTCGTGGGTGCCTATAGCGGCTTCCACGTTGGCAATGTAGCCGCGTTGGTATTCTTCCTTCAGGTTCACATCCATCACATACTGCCGCGGATCGACATCGTAGCCGAGTGCTATGCTTTTGTCCGACTGTCGTTCATACACCTTGATGTCCTTCACGGTGTAGTATGGCAGGTTTTCGAGCAACACGCGCTTGTTGCCACGCATGAACGACCGAGAGCCGAGCAAGAGTTCATCCACCTTGCGCCCGTTCACGAATATCTCGCCCTGCGAGTTCATCGTCACTCCTGGCATCTGGCGTATGAGGTCGTCAAGCATCGAACCCTGTGGCAGGTCGAAGGCCGTGGCATCGTAAACCAACGTGTCGCCACGGTAGAACATCTTCACACGTGTGGCGGTTATCACCACTTCGCTCAGTTCTATCGACCGCATCTTGCGCATCTGCATCTTCGGCACCTCAATCTCCTTCTGCTTACCTATGCTCACACTGCGCCACACGTCGTCGTATCCACGTAGTTGGGCATGTATCAGCAACGTCTTGCTGTTGGTGGTGATGGTTGCCGAGTATTTAGCCATAAGTGGTCGCTGGTTGCCATCGTAGAACATAGCCATTGCTGCCGAATCGACCAACACGCTGCTGTCGGCATCGAGTATCGACACCTTTGCTCGCGGCAGGGGCATGAGCAGGAACGCATCTTCAATGTCGCCCGAGACGGTCAGTTGGTTGCCTTCGGCCGAGATGGTGACACCTTTCTTCAGCTGAACGCCAATCAGGTTGCCGCGCGTCTTCACCTTCACCGGTTGGTTCTTGCATATACGGCTTACGGCATCGGGCACCGACATGTTCTTCACTCTGACCGATGTGTGCAGATGGCTGAGGCCGTCGGAAAGTATCGAGATGCTGTATTCCTCCTGGCCTTCCTCAATCGCACGCAGGGCTTCGGTCAGTGGTGTGTTGTGAAATTCCATGCTGACCTGTGCTTGCATAGGCATCACGACCATGAGCAGGAAGAATGTCAAGATGCCGAACGTGAAACATCGAGGTGAAATCAAGGTGTGTCTCATTCCCCATCCTCCTTTCCTGCCACTGCATCGACTAAGATGGTGTCGTGCTGAATGGTGAGCTGCAATCCGTCGAACATGTTAAGGCCTTCGATGAAGTCGGTGAGCGGACGGTCGGGTTTCCATGTGGTGAAGAACTTCATGCCACGAGTCGCGCTGCTGCGGAATTCCACAGCCTTGCCATAGTGTGTAGCCACCACGTCGAGGATGCTGTCGAGACGTACATCGTTGAAACGTACGGGCGAAACGTCGGCACGTTCCGTATCGGCTTGACGGACGGTAGCAGTTTCCGCGTCACTCTCGTTACTCTCATCATTCGATATAACCTGTGGGATGATGGCCCATGCTATTCCGCTTGCGATAAGTACAGGTATGAGCACTGCCGCAATGCGGCGAAGGGAAGTAAGGAGGGGACTCCTGGCTCTTATCCTCTTCCACTCTTTATCCACATCCGGTTCGCGGTCGAGTTCGTCCATCATGGCCTCGAGTTCGCTGTCGGTATAGTTCTCGGGATGCTCCTGCATGTCGAGAAACAGCTGGTGGTTGTTGTTCGTCTGCATAGTCATTGCTTTTTGAAATGGTTTCTGATTAGGTTTAAGGCGTGCGAAAGATGTTTCCATACGGCCACACGGCTGATACCCTCCGCGGCGGCAATCTCCTCGTAGGTGCATCCGTCGGTGAACCGCATGTGGAATATGCGACGTTCCTGTTCCGACAGGCTTCCGGCCACAAACTCATCGATGTCGGTCAGCCGCTCATCGTCGGTATCTGGGTCGTCCGATGCAGTTATGGTCATCACCTGGTCGGCCATCTGTCGTTTCACACATTCGTGTCGCAGACGCTTCAGACACTGGTTGCGAACGCTCGTCAGCAGATAGCGCTCCTCCGTGCCCGGCATCATGGTCGTACGTCCGCTGAGCAGTGCCACAAAGATGTCGCTGACCACATCCTTGCTTTCCTGCTCGTCGCCGAGTATGGTGCGCGCCACCCTCAGCATACGTGCGTAGTGCCTGCGGAACAACTGTTCCAAGATTTCCGTTCTTTCCATCACGTCCTTTTTTCTGTTATACCCTTGGGGCAATGAAAATGCTAACCCTGCCAATCTCTTTTTTTTGCAAGAATAGCTCTTTATGGGTTTGTAAAAACAAAGGAAGCTGCAAACCGAAAGAAGGTTTACTGCTTCCCATTGTGAGATGTCTGTATCGTTGATTGTGTGCTTAGTATCGTTGCCCGACTACATTCCAATCGACGATTTGCCATAGGGCGGCGAGGTGGTCGGGCCGTCGGTTCTGATAGTCGAGATAGTAGGCATGTTCCCATACGTCGAACGTGAGCAACGGCTTCAATCCACGCTGCACGGGGTTGGCGGCATTCGTCTCCTGTGTGATGACGAGCTTGCCGTCCTTGTCGGCCGAGAGCCATACCCAACCCGAACCGAACAACGTGGCACCTGCTTTCTGGAACTCGCTCTTGAAAGCATCGAACGACCCGAAGTCGCGTTCGATAGCTTCGGCCAATTTGCCTTCAGGGCAGTTGTCGGCTTTGGGTGCAGTAAACTGTGCGAAATACATCTCGTGGTTCAGTATCTGTCCTGCGTTGTTCAGGATTCCGCCTTCGCTCTTGCACACGATGTCAACCAGCTCCATGCCCTCGAACGGGCTGCCGTAGGTCAGGGTGTTGAGGTTGTTGACGTAAGCCTGCAGGTGTTTCCCATGATGGAACCCGATGGTGGCAGCACTGATCACTGGCTCTAGAGCATCGGCCGCATAGGGCAGCTGCATCAATTCAAATGTTGCTTTATCCATGTCTTTAATTATTTAAATAGTCTAACCATGTATTTAGTAGATGTTGCCACAGCTATCCGGATTCAGAATGCGGTGGCTTTGAGGCGTAGGCCTGCGGTCTCGTCGATACCGAACATGAGGTTCATGTTTTGGACAGCCTGTCCTACGGCCCCCTTGAGGAGGTTGTCGATGATGGAGGTTATGACAATCTTGTGGTCGAAGCGGTCGATATGGATGAGACACTTGTTGGTGCCGGTGACCTGCTTGAGGTCGAGCGGAGTATTGACATAATGGGTGAATGCGGCATCGCGATAGAAGTCGCGGTAGAGCTGCGGTATGTCGATATCGGCGGCTGCGGCGTCGAGCTTCACAACCTCGGTACAGAATATGCCACGCGGGAAGTTGCCCCGGTAGGGGATGAAGTCGAGCGAGGCGGTGAACGACGGCTGAAGCTCGGTGATGGATTGTCGTATCTCGTGCAGATGCTGGTGGGTGAATACCTTGTATATGCTCAGGTTGTCGGTACGCCACGAGAAGTGTGTGGTCGGTCCTGGCTTCTGTCCGGCACCGGTCGAGCCCGTGATGGCGTTGATGCTGACATCGTGGGTGAGGAGTCCTGCCTTGGCCAGTGGCAGGAGCCCGAGCTGGATGGCTGTAGCGAAGCATCCGGGGTTGGCCAGATGGTTGGCACGGATGATGTCGTCGCGATGTATCTCGGGCAGGCCATACACGAAGTCGTGGTCGGCTCGGATGCGGAAGTCTTGTGCGAGGTCGATAATCTTTACATGCGATGGTACGGCATGTTGGGCAAGGAATGCCTCGCTCTTGCCGTGGCCGAAGCAGAGGAAGATGACGTCAACATCGTCCAGCGGCAGTTGGTCGGTGAACTCCATATCGGTTTCCCCCATCAGTCCTTCATGCACGCTCCATACCTTATTGCCTGCATTCGACTCGCTGTTAGCAAATACAATCTCTGCTTCAGGGTGGTTCAACAGGAGGCGAATCAGCTCGCCTCCCGTATATCCAGCTGCTCCTAATATACCTATGCGGGCCCCCCTCTTATCCCCCCAAGGGGGGATGATGCCATCCGGATGGAGTTCCGTATGTGTGTTTGTATTCTTGTTCATAATAATGATTTTATTGTGTTGATAACAGAGTCGATGTCTGCTATAACCTCTTCGTTTGTAAATCTTATTACTTTGTATCCTTTAGCTTCAAGCCATTGTGTTCTTTCCTCGTCGCTTATCTGTTGGTCGGGTAGTTGATGGTACCCTCCATCAATTTCTAAGATTAGCTTACGCGGTACACATATAAAGTCGGCAATGAATGGTCCGATGATGTGCTGCCTCCGGAATGGTTGTCCTAATGCTTTTCCCCTCAGTTGTTGCCATAGAATTGATTCTGCTTCTGTTGGATTGATTCGCATTCTGTATGCATATTCTTTAAGAAGTGAATAGAGCAAGGGGTCTGCGGTTTGATAATCGTAGGTTGACATCATTTGTCCTGTTTTAAGGATTCTATTTATTTCATCCCGCATGGTATTCCTCCCCTTTGGGGGAGGTTAGGAGGGGGCATTTATCTTTCGTTTGGATGTGCTAAATAATATGCGCGGAGTGGGGTGGAGGTCACCTTGATGAAACCTTTCGCATCTTCCGACGACCATGCTTTGGCAGTCTCGCCATATTCGCCGAGCTTGTTCTTCACGAGGTCGTTAGGCGAATCGACACCAACGGTCTGGAAGCAGTATGGGCGCAGTTCGAGTGTTACTTCGCCGGTCACGTTGCGCTGTGAGCTGTCGAGCATTGCCTCGATGTCGGGCATGACTGGCTCGAGGTACTGGCTTTCGTGTAGGAACATGCCGTACCAGTTGCTCACCTGGTCTTTCCAGTACTGCTGCCATTTCGACAATGTGTATTTCTCAAGGAAACGGTGGGCGCCGATGATGAGCATAGGTGCTGCTGCCTCGAAACCTACGCGGCCCTTGATGCCGATGATGGTGTCGCCCACATGGCAGTCGCGGCCGATAGCATATTGTGCTCCGATTTCCTCAACGGCTTGAATGGCCTTCACGTGGTCGGTGTATTCGGTGCCGTTCACCGAGCAGAGTTCGCCTTTCTTGAATCCCAGTCGCAGGATTTCGGGGCCTTCCTTTGTTGGGTGTTTCAGGTAGGCCGACTCGGGCAGACCTTGGGTTGAGTCTAGTATCTCGCCTCCGCAGATGCTGGTGCCCCACAGTCCTACGTTGTAGCTGTACTTCAGTTTAGCGAAGTCAGCAGCGAAGCCGTGCTTGTTGAGGTAGTCGATTTCCTCCTGCCGGCTGAGGTTGCCGTCGCGGGTGAGTGTTATGATTTCCACTCCCGGCACCATGACGAGGAATGTCATGTCGAATCGTATCTGGTCGTTGCCAGCACCGGTGCTGCCGTGAGCTATTGCCGTTGCACCTATCTCTTTTGCATAGCGAGCTATGGCCAGTGCCTGGAATATGCGCTCCGAGCTTACTGATATTGGGTAGCAGTTGTTGCGCAGCACGTTGCCATATACCATGTATTTCAGGCTTTTCTCGTAATACTCCTGTGTGACGTCGAGTGTGACGTATTTGGTTGCGCCCAGCTTGTAGGCATTCTCTTCGTTGGTCTTGAGTTGTTCGGCGCTGAATCCGCCTGTGTTGGCACATGCAGCGTGTACTTCATATCCTTTCTCGCGTGCGAGATACATCACGGTGTATGATGTGTCGAGTCCGCCACTGAAGGCGACTACTACTTTCTTTGACATAATTGTTTATTGTTTATTGTTTATTGTTTATTGTTTATTGTTTATTGAGAATAGATTTCCTTAGTCCAGACAGGAGCTTGAAGAGATCTATTATCTGTTTCTCTATTTTTTCGAAATCTTCGGATGATATATATCCAAAGGATTCTGCTAGTTCAAGTTGACACAATGTTTCATTTGTCGAACCATAAGCAATTTCAATAAAATGTATCTGCTCCTTGGCTGAGAATCGTCCCATTCCTTCTGCAATATTTGATGGGATTGAGCAAACAGCTCTCCTTAGTTGGTTACTGAGTGCAAATTTCTCCTCGTCAGGAAACTGATTGACTATTAAGTAGACATCGTGAGCAAGGGCTTTTGCATGTTGATATACAACAAGCCGTCTATATGTCACAAATCGATCCATTTTGATTCAACAATCAACTATCAACAATCAACTATCAACAATCAACTATCAACCTTCAACTAATATCTCCTTTATCTTCTCCACCTCTTCAGCCGGAATTGGCAGTGGTTCGCCCACATGGTCCTTGGGGTCGTAGAGCATGGCGGTGCATACGCAGTACTGACGTCCGGTTCGTTCGAGCACGTCGCAGTTTACGCAGCAAGGTTTC
>CAMHPM010000027.1 GCA_946187025.1 uncultured Prevotellaceae bacterium | reverse complement strand
ATATTGGTCTTCCGTCTCTTGGTAGTAGACGATGTGGTCGTCCATCGTGTCAGTCGTGGGGTCATGCGTAGCCATGCAGAATCCTTGACGTGTAGGGCAGATGATGTAAGTGGTGTAGTTGATGAAGTCGTACAACAGGAATACCGTCTCTCCGTTTCCGTTAACGAATGCAGAGATGGCTCCGTCCTTCGATACGATGTCAGCGAACGATGTCTGGTCAGTCCATTGATCTGCATTAGTAGTAAGACATAGTGTATTTGGTGTAGCAACCCCTCCTTCAACCTTTAGAATCAGTTGGGTGAGTGTCTTGAGGTCTTCCTCGTCTATGGTTGCATCACTATTTACATCTGCTTGTAAGTCATGAAAGCGCAAGGAAGGCTTGCCCATAAGGTATGCGTTCAGTTCGACGACGTCTGCAGCATTGATTTTCCCATCAGCATTCACATCCCCCTTCACAACCTCCTGTGCGTTTGTTGTGAGCGGACACAGCGCCAAGAGGATAAGGGCTAATATATTATATATAATGAGTCGTTTCATGGCATTATTTCTTTATGATTTTCTTACCGTTCTTGATAAACACACCCTTGTCAGCATGCTGTACCCTTTGTCCCATTAGGTTGTAGGTATTGGCTTCAGCATCGTCAGCTTGCAGATCGTGAATGCTTGTATCATTTGTCATTGAGACAGTGAATGAAGCCTGGTGGAACCCGTATGTCCAGTAATTGTCAGTGGCGACAAAACCCAAGACAGATGAGCCGTATTCCTGATCTGTGAAGTCTGTAACGAGGGTTCCGGTCGCATTCCCGTTCGTGATGTCGGTAGCAGCCTGGAGGGTGATAGTGAGTAAAACCCCTTTGCTTCCAAAACTTTCGTTCGTTTGGTTAAATCCTAAAACACGATAGCTGTGAGCTTTGTGGTTTGCTATCAACAGTTGATAGTCCGACCCCTTCGCGCGCTCGGAGTTGTAGGTTGCTATGTATTGTCCGTCTTCAGCTGAAGTGGCAATACTGATACCTTCAGGCAACAGGAGGTCGAATACAAATGCATTGTAAGACGGCCCTTCGTCTGAAAGAGTGATGTTAAGCGTAGCTGTCTGCCCTGCTTGAATAGATACGTCAGATGCCGTCAGCACGTTATCAGCGAAACAATGAACACTGATAGCCATGAGGAGAAAAGATGGTAGTAGATTCTTTATTTTCATACGACATGTAGTTTTTGGGTTGCTATCAAGTTTAAATGACTACGTAGTACCGTGCACCATATTTTTGCCAAGGCAAAGTACCAAAGTACTTTTCGTGTGGTGCAGATTTCGTTGGCAAAGATAGGAAAAAGTTGGGAATTTCGCAATAAGACAATGCATAAAACTTTGAAAAAACAGTAGAATCGGTTGAACTTAGCCTCTTTTTCTCGTTTTGAACCTTTGAGACAATCCTATGAAACTGGCTTGTTTTGACTATTGGCAAAAATAACGGTTTTTGGGCTATTTTATACGTTTTTTCTTGTGTGTCCGACTACACAAATTGATTATGGTCAACAAAACTCACTTTTTTGAATAAAATACATAGAATTATTTTCTCTGTTTTGAAAATGTCCGTAACTTTGCATCGTCAAAAGGAAAACAGGGGTTTTCTAGGACACCAAAAAGAACGAACATAGGTTTTAGTTAAAGATATAAAGGTTTATTGTTAATAAGGATATCAATAGGTATTAAGTAAGGTAATTTTTTAGTAAGTATTAGTTATTGGTAAAAGATTGTAAAAAGGATTTGATTAGGTATTAATTTTAAGGTTAGTAATGACGAAGAGGCACT
Source organism: uncultured Prevotellaceae bacterium (assembly GCA_946187025.1). Lineage (GTDB taxonomy): Bacteria > Bacteroidota > Bacteroidia > Bacteroidales > Bacteroidaceae > Colivivens. Next base: position 9,428 of record CAMHPM010000027.1, on the reverse strand, counting down.
AGTGATAGTCCCTCTTTTGTGTTTTTATAGGGTTGTGTCTGATTAAATCCGTCGGTTTGTTTTTGTTTTATTGCGTTGGTGCTGGCAAATCATGGTGTGCTGTGCCATTCATGGCTGTTGTGGCAATTGTGGCTGGCATCGGGTTTTTGCTGTCTGCCACTTAGTGTCCTCTTGGCTTTTATTTTATGTTTTTTTGTCTGTCACGTAGTGTCCTCCATGATTTTATTTTATGTTTTGCTGTCTGCCACACTATGTTCTGTTGCCTGCTACGTAGTGTTTTGCTGGCGGTGGCATGTTGTTTGTCGTGCTGTTATGTTTTGTTTGTGTGGCATGTGTGTCGTGTTTATTGATTTTGAAAAAAGAAGAGGACAATTACATTCTCATGCCATTGTCCTCGAGAAAAATGATAAACACCTATTTACTACTTTAAAGCTTTGACTGCAGTTGCGTTAAAAGGTTTAATAAAAAGATGAAAAAAACTTGTTTTATTTTCTCTTTTCCTTTTCGCATATGCAGACATTTGTGTTTTATGCTGTTTTATTACAGTTACTTGCCTGTTGTCTTCACTTTGTTTACTCCTGATGTGATTTTTGACAATAGTGGAATTGACTGATCAACGAGTTCCGGATGTTCTTCTGCAAACTTGTCGATGTGTCGTATGCGCTTGTTTTCGAGTATTTCGTCGATTGCTATGAGTATTCCGGTTTCTTCGACGTCGCCGAATCCGTCGTTGATGGCTGTGCCGAATACTTTCATGGTTGGCGAGAGGCTCATGTATGCGTTGACGAGTGGTGGTATGTTGAGTCCGAAACTGCGTACGACGCGGTTGAGTATTATGTAGTCTTCCTTGAAGTCGTTGCCTGAGAAGAGTTGTTCAAACTCGTGTGGGTCGTGTTCCATCTGCAGCGGTTTCATCGGTGTGATGATGTGTTCGTTGTCGGGGAAGTGTTTGTTGAGAAAGTAGAGTATCATGTCTCGGCACCGGCGGTTGTAGGATGGGTACATGGTCATTTTGCCGAAGAAGTATTTGCAGTTTGGCATGATGACCGACAGTGCTCCGAGTCCGTCCCACAGGTTGTCGAGTGCGAACAGGCCTTTTGAGTCGGAGCGTGTGGCTTGGTATTCGAGTGTGACGAATGAGCGTCCGAGCTCTACGGTGTAGGGCATGTATTCGTTGATGAATCGTTCGGAGAAGTGGAACATGTGTGATGTGGCGAGTCGTGGTTGTCCGTCGTTGTCGTATTCCACTTCGCTTCCGAGCAGGAATCGGTATCCTCCGATGATTTCCTGTGCGTCGGGGTTCCATACGATGAGTTGCTTGTATGGGTTTTCGCATGTGTCGAATTCGTCGAGGTCGAGTTCCTTGCCTGGTCCTCCGCCTGCAGCGCGGAATGCTATCTCACGCAGGCGGCCTATCTCGCGCACTACGTTTGGCGAGTTTTGCCACGTTACGATGTATATTTCGTTGTTGCTTCGGTTGGTGAACCTCAGTCGTTTGTCGTCGGTCAGTTCTGCTTTGAGCAGGTTGCGATCGATGGGGGGTATTATGTTTTTAATGTCCATAGTTATTGTTTTCCCAGTTCGTATACTTTGTCTTTCACCCATTGTGCCCACTCGGTGTGCGAGCGTGTGCTGTCGAATGTCTGCCAGGGTATTGGTTGTCCGAATGTGACGGTGAACGATTTGCCTACGTTCTTGTACATCTCGTCGACGAGGAAGAGCATTGCGATGTTGACTTTCAAGTTGAGTCGTTTGCACATGTTGGCTATGTTGTAGAAGCGTTCGGAGTTGCGTCCCGAGAAGTGTACGGGTATCACGTCGCGCTGGTACTCTATGCTCTTGGTTATGAATGTCTTTTTCCAGTCGAGGTCGCGTATTTCGCCGTTTTGTTTCCTTGAGCAGAGGCCTGCCGGGAACATCAGCACGTTGTTGTCCGACTGAAATGCGGCATCTACCATCTTGGGGAAGTTGCGGCTCTGGCTGCCCGTCTTGTTGATGGGTATGCACAGTGGTGCGAGGCCGTCGAGGTTCATGAGTATGTCGTTGACGAGGTATTTGATGCGGCTGTCGTATTTGTGGCAGAGTATGCTGCCCAGCGCCACGCCGTCTTCACCGCCCAGTGGGTGGTTCGACACTATGGTGTAGTAGTGTCCGCCCGTGTTGTCGGGCAGGGCATCGAGGCCGCGTACGTCGAGGTTCATCTCGAGGTAGGCCACGCATTCGTCGAGCCATTCCATGCCGTATTTGCCGCTGGCTCGCCCGGTGAGGTATTGGTTGACTTCGTCTTGATGGAGTATGTGTTTCAGCCATGATATCACCGGCCTTGGTATGTATTTGTATTTGCTGCCGGCTTTGCTCCTGACGATTTCTTCTACGTCAATCCTGAAGTCTTTATTTTCTTGTGACATGAATTGCCTGTTTTTTTGTGTCAATGCATCCTTTCCTACAGGATGCTATACGCTGCAAAGATACAAAAGATTTGCGACTTATGCTCACTTATTTGTAAAAAAAACGCATCGTGCGTGTATTATTTGTCTTATAGGGGCTGTAATGGTTCACTGCCTGTAAATTTGTGAGTGCGGAGTCTTGGCCCTGTGAGTGCGAACTCTCGGCCCCGCGAGTGCGGAGTCTCATACCAGTGCAAGCACCGAATAGGCCACTACTATGTAGCGCAGGCATTTGCCGAGAAAGGTGGAGAGGAGTGTGCCCCACACGTTGGCGCGCAATGTGCCGAGGGCTATGCTGATGGCTGTGCCGAGTATGGGTATGAATGCGAAGAAGCCCATCCACGCGCCGTAGCGTTGTACGTATCGCTGGGCGGTGTCGAGGCGTTGCTGTTTGATGCGGAACCAGCGCGAGATGGTTTCGGTCTTTGCAAACGAGCCTATGTAGTAGTTCACCATCGAACCTGCTACATTGCCCACGGTGCCGCTGGCAACGGTCGCCACGGGGTCCATGCCTGTGGTTACGAGCAGGGCGGCCATCACGGCTTCGCTGCTGAACGGGAAGAAGGTGCCGGCCAGGAACGAGGCAAGGGCCATGCCCCAGTAGCCGTATTGTATGAAGAATTCGTTCAGAGTATCCATGCGCTGGCAGCTATGCTGATGATGAGTAGGATTGCAAGTATGATGCAAATGGTGTTTGACAGGGTGGTTTGGTCGTTGGCCACATAATGGCCTCCCATGATGGCCGTCGGCACCATGGCTGCCGGCAACAGATAGTGCAGGTGGAGGGGCTGGAGCAGAATGAGCAGATAGAGCACGAAACCGTGTATGGCCGTGACTGTGTAGATGGTTCGTGTGCGGGTCTTGTCGAGGTTGATGCGTAGATAGAAATCGGCAAAACCGATGATGAAGACTACAAATGAGAACCACACTGTAAGGGTCTCGGCATGTGTGTGGAGCGAATACCCACCCCAGTCGAAACTCACCGACTCTGACATCAGGCTACAGAAAATGTCGAAACGACCGGCACAGAATGCTATGCTTCCTACGAGCCACAGGGGGGTGATCAGTCCTAAAACCGATGCAATCATGCTACGCACGTTGGCCGAGCGCAACAAATAGAGCGACAGCCAATAGAACGGTGTCATCCATATCAGCTTCGGACTCACCAGCACCGCGAATCCCAGGCTTAGGAAACTGATGTAGGACATGCCGGCCGACGCATCGACCTGATATGAACCGAACAGTGTGAAATACGACATCAGCACACACAGCATCGCTGCCAGACCCGGATGGAGCGAATGGAGCGGCAGAGCCATAGCCATCAGCGCTGCATAAACAATGCTGATGGCACGCGAGTTGAGGCGCAGCAATATCTGCGACATGTTTAGCTCGCCAAGCATATAAACCACTGCAGCGGCCATGGCACAACCCATCGCCGTGTTCGTAAATCCATGACGCAACACCGAATCGGGAAGCAACGGCCACAGACCTTGCGGCTCGGCTACGTCCGACACAGATACGTCGGGTATAAAAAGCCATACTGCTATCAGTATCGCCGACACGATATGCAGCGATACAGGACTTATGGCTAACTTGCGCTGAAATGTCATTTTGAGGTCTTGAACTTATCTGATTGCATGGCTGCTAACCTTAATTCAGGTCTTTGCCTATATCCGAGCGGAAGTATTTGCCTTCAAACTCTATCTTCTGTGCCTCTGCAAACGACTTGGCCAGGGCTTCCTCCTTCGTGGCGCCGTATGAGCTGACAGCGATGACGCGACCGCCGGCTGTGACCACAGCTCCGTCGTTCAATGCCGTACCGGCATGGAACACTATGCTGCCATCCACGCGGTCAAGACCCGTGATAGGGAATCCCTTCTTGTAGGCCTCGGGGTATCCGCCCGATACGAGCATCACACACACTGCCGAGCGTGGGTCGGCCTCCAGTGTACGCTCGTCGAGGTTGCCCTCAGCAATACCATCAAACATATCGACTATGTCGCTCTTTATGCGCAACATCACACTTTCCGTCTCGGGGTCGCCCATGCGTACGTTGTACTCAATGACCATAGGGTCGCCATCCACATTGATGAGACCGAAGAAGATGAAGCCCTTGTAGTCGATACCTTCGGCAGCAAGACCCTCAACCGTAGGGCGGATGATGCGGTCTTCCACCTTCTGCATCCACTCCTTCGTGGCAAACGGCACAGGGCTTACCGAACCCATTCCACCGGTGTTCAAGCCTGTATCGCCTTCGCCTATGCGTTTGTAGTCCTTGGCTTCGGGCAGTATCTTGTAGTGACGGCCGTCGGTCATCACAAACACCGAACACTCTATGCCGCTCAGGAACTGCTCTATCACCACCTTGGCACTGGCTTGGCCGAACATGCCGCCCAGCATCTCCTTCAGTTCGTGCTTTGCCTCTTCAAGCGTTGGCACGATGAGCACACCCTTGCCGGCACACAACCCGTCGGCTTTCAGCACATAAGGCGGCTGCAATGTCTCGAGGAACTGGAGTCCCTCGTCGATGGTGGTGCCGTTGAAACTGCGGTAGGCAGCTGTAGGGATGCCGTGGCGCTGCATGAATCCCTTGGCAAATTCCTTCGACCCTTCGAGCACAGCGCCGGCCCGCGACGGACCTATCACCGGCACTGAGGACAGCTGGCTGTCGGCCTTGAAGTAGTCGTAGATGCCTTTCACCAATGGGTCTTCAGGTCCTACCACTACCATGTTCACTCCGTTTTCCAATACAAAACGGCGGATGCCGTCGAAGTCGTCGGACTTCAGCGCAACATTTTCGCCCACACTCATGGTGCCTGCATTGCCCGGAGCAATAAACAGTTTCTCAACCTTGGGGCTTTGAGCGATTTTCCATGCCAGCGCATGTTCGCGGCCGCCGCTGCCTAATAAGAGTATTCGTTTCATTTCAGATAGTCGTTAAAGTATTGTGTGATTTTGTTGTGCAGGTGTATGCGGTCGGTACCCATCATGTTGTGTTCGTCGCCCGGATAGGTGAAGAGGTCGGGATAGGTATCGGCATCTATACACGCGCGTATAAATGATAATGTGTGTTGAGGCACACATGTGTTGTCGTTTCCACCATAGATGACGAGCAGACGGCCCTTCAGGTTTCCTGCCTTGCCCAAAAGCGAGGTCTTGGCATAGCCCTCTGGATTGCTCTGCGGGGTATCCATATATCGTTCGCCGTACATCACCTCGTAGTATTTCCAGTCGATGACAGGACCTCCGGCCACACCCACCTTGAAAGTCTCGGGGTAGGTGGTCATGAGGCTTGTGGTCATAAATCCGCCGAAGCTCCAGCCGTGTACGCCAATACGGTCGGCATCGACGTATGGGAGCGACTTGAGGTATTCCACACCCTTCATCTGGTCTTTCATCTCTTCTACGCCAAGCTGGCGGAATGTAGCCTGCTCAAATGCCAGGCCGCGATGCTCGCTGCCGCGGTTGTCGAGGCAGAACATCACATATCCCTGCTGTGCCATCCAGATGTCCCAGCCGCGCACTCCCCAGTGGCGCGAGGCGTCGATGTTGTGGGCATGTGGACCTCCATACACATAGATGACTGCCGGATAGCGCTTCGAAGGGTCGAAGTCGGTAGGCAGGATGAGGCGGTAATAGACGTCGGTCACACCGTCGGCTGCCTTCAGACTGCCCACTTTCATCTCGGGCACACGGAAGCGGTCCCACGGTTCGGCAGCAGTGAGCAGGCGCACCGGCTTGCCCTTGCCCTGAGTCGGGGTGAGCTCGATGTTGCGTGCCACGGTAGGCGACGAGTAGGTATCGACCATCATTGTGCCGCTCTGCGAGAGTTGTACAGTGTGCCATCCCTCTCCGTTGTCGAGCCCCGTGATGCGGCCGCGCATATCCACGCTGAAGATGTTCTGCTGCAGCGGGTGTATGGCATTGCTGGTATATACGATGCTCTTTGTCTTGGTGTTGAAACCCACCATATTTATCACCTCCCATTCGCCCTTCGTCAGCTGAGCCAGCTGTTCGCCCTTCGTGTTGTAGAGGTATATGTGCAGGTAGCCGTCTTTCCTGCTTAGGTAGATGAACTTCGTGTCGTCCCACGGCAGGAACTGTATGGGGTGCATCGGCTCTACGTATTTACCGTTGCGCTCGTCGAAGAGCACGGCTACCTTCTTGCCCGACGTGGCGTCATACTGCACCAGTTGTGCGTGGTTCTGGTCGCGGTTGAGCTCTATCATGTATATCGATTTCTCGTCGGGACTCCATGCTATGTTGGTGAAATAGCGGTCGGTAGGGTCGCCTGCATCGAGGTAAATGGTGCGCAGGGTCTGTGTGTCATACACTCCCACCGTCACCTTATGGCTCGTCATGCCTGCCATCGGGTACTTGTCGGGCACGAGTTCTGCCACTCTGGCCGATACATCGACCTGCGGATATGTTGTCACCATCGACTGGTCCATGCGGTAGAATGCCAGCAGCCGCCCTTTCGGACTCCAGAAGGTGCCTTTCTTGATGCCGAACTCGTTGCGGTGTACGCTTTCGCCATACACCAGGTCGAGGCTGCCGTCGAGGCTCACTGCAGCGTCAATGCGTGTGGCCTCGTCGCTCTGTCCGCCGGCCCGCGATACGTAGAGATTGTGGGCGACGGTGTATGCTGCCTGTCCCGATTCGTAACAGATGTCGGTATTTTTGGCATTGGGCGCCGTCTTTATCGTTGCTGCAACGGTTTTTGCGCTCCAATCCACCATCACTTGGCTGCCGCCCGATGGTAGTTCTACGATGGTTTTGCCAGCGTATGGGAACTTGGCATAAAGCAGGTTGCGCACTGCAGGCATGTTGGCACTGCGCAGTATGGAGTTGATTGTCTGGATTGAGAATAACTCCTTGGTCTTACCTTTGGCATCGACGGTTGCCACGGTTTCCACATCCAGTTTCACCAGTTGGTCGCCCCACCATGCATAGTATGCATATTCGGGGACATTGTCGTAATAGGTTTTGCCTCCTGGTATGAGGTCGTCGATTGTGAAGGGTCGTTTGTCTTGTGCCATGATGATTGTGGTCAGCGCCATTGCTACGACCATTGTTATGATGTGTTTCATATAATGTTGTATATGTTTGTCGGTTTACAATTGCTGCATGTCGTTCAGTTTGCGGTAGTATCCACCCATTGCTATCAGTTCGTCGTGGGTGCCTTGCTCCACTATTTGTCCGTCGTGCAGCACATAAATCCTGTCTGCATTCTTGATGGTTGACAGCCGGTGTGCGATTGCAATGGTGGTGCGTGAGCGCATGAGGCGTTCGAGCGCATCCTGCACGAGTTTTTCCGACTCGGTGTCGAGTGCCGATGTAGCCTCGTCGAGTATCAGGATTGGTGGGTTTTTCAATATGGCACGTGCTATCGAGATGCGCTGCCGTTGTCCGCCGGAGAGGCGTCCGCCGCGGTCGCCTATGTTGGTTTGGTAGCCTTCGGGCATTTCCATGATGAAGTCGTGGGCATTGGCTATGCGTGCTGCTTCTTCCACTTGCTCTTGTGTGGCGTGTTCCACTCCGAATGCTATGTTGTTGAAGATGGTGTCGTTGAAGAGTATGGCCTCTTGGTTCACGTTGCCTATTATGCTGCGTAGCGATTGTATGGTGAGGTCGCGTATGTCGGTGCCGTCGATGAGGATTTGCCCGTGTTGTGTGTCGTGGTATCGTGGAATGAGGTCAACCAGTGTGGATTTGCCCGACCCCGACTGACCCACCAGTGCAATGGTCTGTCCGCGTGGTATGGTGAGGTTGATGTCGGTAAGCACTTCCCGCCCGTCTTTATATGCAAAGCTTACGTGTCGCAGTTCTATAGACCGGGTGAGTCCGCTGATGTCGTGGGCACCGGCTTTCTCTTTTATGTTGTTTTCGGCTGCAAGGATTTTGTTGATACGCTCCATCGATGCCATGCCTTTCTGTATGGTGTATCCTGCTTTCGACAGGTCTTTGACTGGTTGCAGTGTGGTGTAGAGTATTGTGAGGTAGTAGATGAATGCGCTTGCGTCGATTGGTGAATTGCCTGAGAAGATGAGGTATCCGCCAAACCACAGCACTACTACGATCATGACGGTACCGAGAAATTCGCTCACGGGGTGTGCCGACGATTGGCGTATTGCCACTCTCATCGATATGCGGCGGTACTCGTCGTTCACTGCGGTGAAGCGGTCTTCCATCTTGTGTTCGGCTATGAATGCCTTGATGATGCGTAGTCCGCCAAGTGTTTCTTCGATGATGCTGAGTCCGTCGCTCCATCGGGCCTGTGCTTTGAGCGAGCTGCTTTTGAGGCGTTTGCCTATGCGTCCGATTCCGATGGCCATGAATGGTACGACTATCATGACGAATAGTGTGAGCTGCCAGCTCATGACGAATAGTGTGGTGATATATACAAGTATGAAGATGGGGTTTTTTATGACCATATCCAGCGAGCTTCCGATTGATGCATCGACTTCGTTGACATCGGTGCTGATGCGTGCCAGAATGTCTCCTTTGCGTTCTTCGGAGAAGAATGCCAGGGGCAGGTGTAGTATTTTTTTGTATAGTTTGGCGCGTATGTCGCGCACGATTCCGGTTTTTATTGGCATGAGACATGCTGAGCCGCCGAAGTAGGAGCCTGTCTTGAGCAGTGTGAGGAGGCTTAGGACAAGGCCCAGGATGAGCAGTGTGGTGGCTGGTCCGTAGGTCTCGATGAGTTGTTGTGAGTAGTAGTAGCCGTTGTTTTTTATTGTTTCCACCAGGTTGTCTATGGTTTGGCTGATGGTCTGGCCTTCGACGAATGGCTGGTAGTGGTATATTTTGTCTTCAATCTTGAACAGGATATGGAGTATAGGCACGAGTAGTGCAAACGAGAAGACGTTGAATATCGCGGTCAGTATATTGAGGGCGAAGGTGCCCGCAATATATCGCTTGTAGGGTAGGAAGTATGGGCCGAGAAGTTTGAAGAATTCTTTCATTGGGGCTTTGGGG
>CAMHPM010000026.1 GCA_946187025.1 uncultured Prevotellaceae bacterium | reverse complement strand
AGTGATATTTATCCTGATAGAGTTACATATACCAAAACATTCAGTGATGTACAAATGGTTTTCATACATAATTCTTCTAATCTGACAGATACTTTAGATACAATCGACACAAACATAACTTTGACTGTTGAAGCCCAAAAACCTGTCGAAGATTTTTATATTAAAAGTGTATCACAACCAATTCCAGGTCGAACTATGTCGGCACAGCTAATGGGAATCGTTCAAAATACAGATTATATAATTGCCAGAAACGTCAGATTCAAATGCATGATTACCGTATATAATAATACCATTCATGACAGTGTATCATATACAGCCTTGGCAGATAGGACAGTTCGTATTTATAAAAAATAACTAACCGCAAAAAAACATGGTATGAGACAAAGGGTCATCGTTACATTACTATTATTTATGAGTTTTATAATGAGTTATTCTCAGGATAACACACATTATATGAGAGAACATTTTGATACAGATTGCGGAGGGAGTCGTGGTCACAGAAATTGTTCTCTGGATTTGACTGATAGCTGTTCTATACTATCTGTTGGCATCAGTATAACAGAAGACAATCAGGAAGTCTTTGTGGCAGGCTATGATACGTATCTGTTGGATCCCACAACAGGAACGAAGTATGCGGCTCGCCGAATAGACCAAGGTGTTCAATTAAATAAATCAGTTTCTGTTATAGGTCAGAAAGGCTACAACGTTGTTTTTCAAATAGAGTTTCCTCGTCTGCCAATCGGGACTAAATACATAATGATTTATGGCATCCCAGCAGTAGGACTTATGGGAGGAAGGGTTTTTGATGTGGATATGTTGAAATCAATAGGCTATCTACATGGTTCTCCTTTTCCTGAAAAAGAAGAATCGCCTTTAGTAGAATTTGATAATCTCGCACCTCTAATTCCAACACCGTATTTGAAGAAACGTTCCGAAAACTATGACTCAAAAGATATGACTACGTGGGCAGTATTGGCTGGAGTACCAAAAGTATTTCCTGTTGATCCGGAACATACATCAAGAAACAGGTTTGCAATGTGGTTTACCAAGGATACAACTTATGTGACGCGATTGATTGAGTGTAAATTCTCAAGACAACCATTCTATATAAGTCCTGATACAGAACTTAAAATACTTTTAAATCCGGAAGCAGACTTTTCAGACGAAAATGTCACCCCCATGTTCGAGAATTTGAAAATGTATTCTTCAGAACCTTATCCAGTCAATGAGAATTTTGTGATTGAAGGAGTGCCAGGTGACTATGTAGTTATTCTGATGAAATTTCCTCCACTGAAGTTGGGGTGTAACTTTGTAAGTGTTGATGATCATCCGGAAATATTTCCAGAGGAATGGTTGCTGCCTGACAATATGGGGCCATTAGATAACAGTTATGTAGGTGAATTTAGAGAGAATCGTAGGTATGTTAGACTTATGGCAGATGAGAAAGGGGGCCATATAGTACGATGAAATATATAGTTAGCAATAATAACAGAATCTTAATCGATAATGTAAATGGCGAGGCATGCCTCATGCAGTTATGACTTTCTAAATACATACAATAAATAATATAAGTTATCATTAAACAAAAAGGAAGGAATAAAACCTGAGGATAAAGTGAAATACAGTCAAATTAAATTAAAGCTGTATATGGCGGGAAGCATAAAGGAAGATGAATTGTAGATGTCACGCAAACATATTCCTGTGTGTGTGTTTATTCCTATCCTGCTGTATCATCCCACTGCATGGCCTGTATGACGACAGAATTGCTCCCAAGTGGTATATGGCCGTAGTCGTGACGGCTGTCGTTGCAGGCATCAGTGCCATAAGGATGGTTAGACGCAAGGCTGCTGCCATTATCGACACAAAAGCGATGTCGGTGGCAGCCGCTGTTGCGTTGGTATACAACATCTTCTGCATGGGCATCTACGATGTCATACTGTCAGCCGAAACCTTCCCTCATCTACCCCTACGCGGCACGTTCGACAATCCTGCTGGATATGCGCTCAGCGTGTGTGTGCTGACACCGATGGCAATGTGGCATGTTAAGGAACTGGGTAACAAAGCAAGAACGGCCGTTGTCTTTATTTGTATTACAGCAGGCATTACTGCCGTGCTGTCGTTCAGTAGATGTGCGATACTGTTCCTTGCATTCTATTGGACGATGATTATCGTAGGGAATGTGCGCTGCAATAAATGGATGAAATATACGGCAGCAGCATGTGTTGCAGTAATGACAATCGTCATTGCACTCTCCATTAAGCAAGGCTCAACCTCGGGACGCAGGTTTATCCTTGAACGTTCATTTGAACTTGCATGTAAGAAACCTCTGACAGGATATGGCTTGCATGGTTTTGAGCATGAGTATATGCCATTGCAGGCATCATTTTTTAAGAATCACCCGAATGACGTTGCTGCATGGCTTGCAGACGACACAAACCATCCGTTCTGTGAGTTTCTGTACGTATGGGTGAACTTCGGGGTGACAGGGTTGTTCGGACTTCTTGCCGTCTTCATCATTCCTGCGGCAATATACCTGAAGACAGGAGAACGCAGACTTGGCATGTGCCTTACACCAATGGCCGCAGTCGTGCTGTTTGCCTTGGTTTCGTATCCACATCTATACCCCATGGCATGGTTTGCTGTCATACTGCCATACTGCAATGTTTTGAGAAGAACTATTAGAACAAAGACCGCAGCATCAATCACCGTGGCGGTATGTGTTTTAGCTCTGTTTATGTGCATACGGGAGATGGTGTACGAAAACCGCTGGCACAGAGCGAATGAAGGAGTACGACTAGGATATGCATGTCAAGCATTTGAACGGTATGAACGGCTTTATCCACACTACCGTTACTCACCGCGATTCCTCTATTCCATGATGTTCTGTCAGTATCAGGCACGCCGTTTCGACAAGGCGGCTGACACTTATGAAACCCTCTCACACATGGTCGCGACCTACGACATGGAGCTGCTCATGGGCGACATCTGCCTGCATGATGGCAAGCCGGGGCGTTCACTGTCCCATTACACCAGGGCCATGTATATGGTTCCCGTACGTTTTGCCCCGCTCGACGGGCAGCTGCGTGCATACGCCATGATGGGCGACACGCTCCGTGCCGACTCGGTGGCCAGGGTGATAATGGGAAAGCGGGTGAAGGTGCCGTCGGCCGCTGTGGAGCAGATAAGGCACGAGGCAGAAAAAGCTTTACTCAAAGAATTTTAACCCAAATCGGCACGGCGCCCGATAAAGCCCCTGACTTTTCCTGATTTTAAGGATTTGGGATAATTAACCATGGTATAACACATATTTTGCGACAAAAGTTGGCGTTAAGTCGCAAATAATTCGTACCTTTGCAGCGATTTTGGATAAGTATGCACTGAATGTCAATGAAGAAACTATATATAGAGACTTACGGATGTCAGATGAATGTTGCCGACAGCGAGGTGATTGCTTCGGTGATGAAGATGGGAGGATATGACACGACCGACACCATAGACGGTGCCGATGCTGTGTTGCTCAACACTTGTTCGGTGCGCGACAATGCTGAACAGAAGATACTCAACCGCCTCGACACACTATATGCCATGCAGGCCAGCCACAAGGCAAAATACGGACACGGCATGATTGTTGGTGTGGTGGGGTGTATGGCCGAGCGTGTGAAAGATGAGCTTATCGAAAAACATCATACCGACCTTGTGGCCGGCCCCGACTCATATCTGCAGCTGCCAGAGTTGTTTGCTGCGGTTGAGGCTGGCGAGAAGGCTATAAGTGTGGAGCTATCGACAACCGAGACTTATGCCGACATACTGCCTGAGCGCATCTGCTCGGGACGGATTTCGGGATTTGTGAGCATAATGCGCGGATGCAACAACTTCTGCCACTACTGCATTGTGCCATATACCAGAGGTCGCGAACGCAGCCGCGAGGTGAACAGCATCCTGGCAGAAGTGGGCGACCTGAGAGACAAGGGATTCAAGGAGGTGACGCTGCTGGGACAGAACGTGAACTCGTATCATTACGAGGACATAGGTTTTCCTGAATTGCTGCGCAGGGTTGCGGCCGCCGCTCCCGACATGCGGATACGCTTCACCACTTCTCATCCTAAGGACATGAGCGACGAGACGCTTCACGTGATTGCCGACACGCCCAACATCTGCCGGCACATACACCTGCCGGTGCAGAGCGGAAGCAACCGGATACTGAAACTGATGAACCGCAAATACACCCGCGAGTGGTATCTGGACCGTGTGGCAGCGATAAGGGATATTGTGCCCGACTGCGGATTGACCACCGACCTGTTCTGCGGTTACCACTCGGAGACCGAAGCCGACCACGAGGAGACCCTCGACCTGATGCGGCAGTGCGGGTTTGACAGCGCGTTCATGTTCAAGTATTCGGAGCGTCCCGGCACATACGCTTCGCGCCACCTGCCCGACGATATACCGGAGGAGGTGAAGATACGCCGCCTGAACGAACTGATTGCGTTGCAGAACCAGCTGTCGGCCGAGAGCTACCGCCGCGACATAGGTAAAAGGATGGAGGTGCTGGTCGAGGGGGTGAGCAAGCGTTCGCGCGACCAACTGTTTGGACGTACCGAGCAATACAAGGTAGTGGTGTTCGACCGCAACAACTACCACATAGGCGACCGTGTGTGGGTGGAGATAGAAGAAGCTACATCGGCCACACTAAAGGGGAAAGCGGTATCTGAGAACCAGAAGTAAAAGTGGATAAGAACAAAAAACGAAAATACAATGAAACGAAACAAAGCAACAGGACTGCTCAGCACACAATTCGTGACATCGCTCATCAGCACCACGCTGGTGTTGGTGTTGCTCGGAACGATAGTGCTCTTTGTCTTCACGGCACGTAACTTGTCGAGCTATTTGAGGGAAAACATCAATGTGAGTGTGCTGCTCAACGATGACATCACCCCCGGCGAGACACAGTCGCTGAAACAATCGCTGCAAGCACAGCAGTATGTGAAGTCGCTGAAATATGTGTCGAAAGAGCGTGCACTGCATGACCAGTGTGTGAGCATGGGTACCGACCCGTCGGAGTTTCTTGGATATAATCCGTTCACAGCTTCGTTTGAAGTCAAGGTGAAGTCGGAATATGCCAACAACGAAAGCCTGGCAAAGATAACCCAGCAACTGAAATCGACCAACAAGGTGATGGATGTGATCTACCAGAAAGAGCTGATGAACTCGGTGAACAAAAACATCCGTAAGTTCAGTGTGATTCTGCTCATCATCGCTGCATTGTTTACATACATATCGTTCGCATTGATAAACAACACGGTGAGGCTTACCATCTTCTCACGTCGTTTCATCATCAACACCATGAAACTCGTGGGTGCATCGTGGAGTTTCATTCGCCGGCCGTTCCTCAACCAGGGCCTGCTGCTCGGGGTGATATCGGCCATCATTGCCGACGCGATAATCATTGGCGGAGTGTATTGGGCCAGAACCTACGAGCCGGAAATAAACACCGTGATCGATATGCAGGTGATGACCATTGTGGGAGTGTCGGTGCTGGTGTTCGGACTACTCATCACGTTTATCTGCACTTACGTCTCGTTGTCGAAATACCTGAAGATGAGCAGCAACGAACTGTATCATATCTGATGTGAAAACAAACATACAAACAATATAATGGAAAGAAACAAAGACTTAGCATTCGGCCCGCTCAACTACATAATGTTGGGAGTGGGTATAGCCATCGTGGTTGTGGGATTCATACTGATGGCAGGTAGCGGCACAACCGAAGAGGCATTCAATCCGGAGATATTCAGCGACCTCCGCATCAAGGTGGCTCCGATAACCAGCCTGTTCGGCTTTATCGTGGTGATTGCAGCAATATTGATTAAACCTAAAAAACAGTAACAGCAGACGATGGATTGGTTACAAGCCCTTCTCATGGGAATATTCCAGGGACTGACAGAATATCTGCCGGTCAGCAGCAGCGGACATCTTGCCATCGCAGGTAAGTTGCTCGGTGTGGAAGACCCCGACCAGATAATGCCATTCACGATATTGGTGCATGTGGCAACAGTGATGAGTACCCTCGTCATTCTGTGGAAAGAAATAGTGTGGCTGCTCATCGGAGCCTGCAAGCATGGCAAGGACATCGTTCCGAGCCGGTATGGCATCCGCAGCCTTAATGCAGAGCAGAACTACCTGCTGTGCATCATCGTGTCGATGATACCGGTGGGCATCGTAGGCCTGTTCTTCAAAGATGCCATCGAAGGATATTTCGACAACCTGCTGGTTGTTGGTATCTGCCTGCTGGTGACAGCTGCTTTGCTGTCGTTCTCGTATTTTGCCAAGCCACGCGAGAAGGAACACATATCGATGCTCGATGCCTTCATCATAGGTATAGCCCAGGCTTGTGCCGTGCTGCCGGGCTTGTCGCGCTCGGGCAGCACCATCGGTACCGGACTCATACTCGGCAACAAGAAGGAGTCGCTGGCACAGTTCTCGTTCCTCATGGTGATACCTCCGATTCTGGGCGAAGCACTGCTCGACGGCAAGAAAATGATTGAAGAAGGAATCGATGTGGCAATGTCGGGCATCAGCCCGCTGGCACTTGTCGTAGGATTTGTGGCTGCATTCATTACCGGATGCTTTGCCTGCAAATGGATGATAGGCATAGTGCGCCGCGGCAAACTCATATACTTCGCCATATATTGCGCTGTGGTCGGATTGGCAACCATTATCTGGCAACTGATATGAACCCGCAGGCAGGAGAAATATTCTGTTTCAACAAGCCCTACCGCTGGACTTCGTTCGACCTTGTATATAAGGTGAGGGGCAAGTTGAAGCACCGGATGGGTGGCGGACGCCTAAAGGTGGGACATGCAGGCACACTCGACCCGCTGGCCACCGGAGTGCTCATCGTATGCACAGGCAAGGCAACCAAAAGGATTGAAGAACTGCAGGCACATACCAAGGAATATGTGGCAACATTGAAGCTGGGTGCTACCACACCGTCGTTCGACCGCGAGACGGAAGAAGACGCTACATACCCGACCGGACATATCACACGAGAACTGGTGGAGCAGGTGCTGCAACAGTTTCATGGCACGATAATGCAGGTGCCACCAATATTCTCGGCTGTGAAGATTGACGGCAAGCGAGCCTATGAATTTGCACGCAAAGGACGCGAGGTGGAACTGAAAGCAAAACCACTCACCATCGACGAGATAGAGCTGATGGAATGTGACCTGGATAACATGCAAATCAAAATACGTGTGGTATGCAGCAAGGGAACATACATACGGGCCCTGGCACGTGATATAGGCCAGGCACTGCACTCGGGGGCATACCTCACCGACCTGTGCCGCACACGTGTGGGCGACTACCGGCTGGCCGACTGTCTCGACATACACACGTTTGACCAGTGGCTCGACACACATCCAGTCGCTGTCGATGCAGAGGATGAACAATGACAATACAGTAAGAAAACGAAAATAAGAAAGATGAAGTTATCACAATTCAAATTCAAGCTGCCCGATGAGAACATAGGTCTCGAACCGCCTTACCATCGTGACGAGGCAAGACTCATGGTGCTACACCGCAAGACGGGAGAAATAGAGCATCGCCAGTTTAAGGACATCATAGATTATTTCGATGACGGCGACTCGTTTGTGTTTAACGATACTCAGGTGTTCCCTGCACGCCTGTATGGCAACAAGGAGAAGACAGGAGCAACAATCGAGGTGTTCCTGCTGCGTGAACTAAACGAGCGTATGCGCCTATGGGATGTGCTGGTTGACCCTGCAAGAAAGATACGTATCGGCAACAAACTCTATTTCGGCGAAGACAACTCGATGGTGGCCGAAGTGATAGACAACACCACTTCGCGCGGTCGTACGCTCAGATTCCTCTACGACGGACCTCATGAGGAATTCAAGGAGTCGTTGTTTGCATTGGGCGAAGCACCAATCACCGACGAGATAAGGAAGCAACGCAAGGCAGTGCCTGAGGACATGGAGAACTTCCAGACCATATACGCACGTCACGAGGGAGCTGTGACAGCACCGGCCTCGGGATTGCACTTCTCGCGTGAGCTGATGAAACGCATGGAGATAAAAGGTATCGGACAGGCATTCATCACCCTGCACATAGGACTGGGCAACTTCCGTACAATCGATGTGGAAGACCTGACCAAACATAAGACCGACGGTGAGGAAATGCATGTGGGAAAAGAAGCATGTGATATAGTGAACCGCTCGAAGGAAGGTGGCCACAAAGTGTGTGCGGTCGGTACGACAACCATGCGGGCACTCGAGACTGCCATGGGACCTGGCGGCATCATCAAGGAGTTTGACGGGTGGACCAACAAGTTCATTTTCCCTCCATACGAATTTGGTGTGGCCGAGGCTTTCGTGTCGAACTTCCAATTGCCACTTTCGTTGATGATGATGATGCAATGTGCATTCGGGTCGTACGAATATGTGATGGAAGCATACAAGCAGGCAATTGCACAGGGATACAAGTTTGGTGGATATGGAGATGCGCTGCTGATTGTGTGATAGCAGTGGTTGCACATCGCAAGGACTATCGGGCTGTCTTGCAACTAATCGCATGGAATGAACTCTGTTTTTTTTCAGGCGATGTGGTTGCATGTAGCAAAAAAGTCGTATATTTGCAAGTTGAAAGCTAATCAAAAAGTAAAATAAAAACAAAATGTCATTTACACGTATTACTGCCGCCGAAGCTGCGGCAATGATTCAGAATGGAGACAATATTGGTCTCAGTGGTTTCACACCAGCAGGAACAGCAAAAGCCGTGCCTGCAGAGTTGGCAAAGCGGGCACATGCCGAACACGAGGCAGGACGCCCATTCAAGGTAGGAGTATTTACAGGCGCATCGACCGGACAGTCGTGCGACGGTGCGTTGTCAAACGAGCAAGCGATACGCTATCGTGCGCCTTACACTACCAATCCGGATTTCCGTAAGCACGTCAATGCAGGTGAACTCTCTTACAGCGACTTACACCTGGGAATGATGGCGCAAGACCTGCGATACGGATTCCTCGGCCCTGTTGACTGGGCTATCATCGAAGTATGTGCCATCGAACCCGACGGCAAGGTGTATCTCACGGCTGCCGGCGGTATATCACCAACCATTGCTCGTCTGGCTCGCAAGGGTGTCATCCTCGAACTCAATGCTTTCCATTCGCCAAAATCAATTGGCATCCATGACGTATATGAGCCACTCGACCCTCCACAGCGCAAACCTATTCCAATCGAGCATGTGACCGACCGCATTGGTACGACTTACCTGCAAATCGATCCAAAGAAAATTGTGGGAGTTGTGGAATGTAATCTGCCCGACGAGGCACGCGACTTCAAGGGTGCCGACCCAATCACTACCAAGATTGGTGAAAACGTGGAGCACTTCCTCATGAGTGAGAAGAAGCGTGGAATCATACCTCCTGGCTTCTTGCCATTCCAGAGTGGAGTAGGTACAACTGCCAACGCAATATTGTTTGCATTGGGTAGCAACCCGGAGATGCCTGCTATGGAAATCTATACCGAGGTGCTGCAGAACGCAATCGTTGACCTCATGTTCGAGGGCAAGGTGAAATGTGCATCTACATGTTCGCTCACTGTTACCAACGACAAGCTGTTGAGCATCTACGACAATATCGACTTCTTCCGCGACAAGCTCGTGCTACGTCAGTCGGAGATTTCAAATAATGCCGAAGTGATTCGCCGCCTTGGCCTTATCGCTATCAATACAGCCATAGAGGTTGACATCTACGGACATGCTAACTCAACACAGATTTGTGGAACAAAGATGATGAACGGAATCGGCGGATCGGGCGACTTCGAGCGTAACGCATTCCTCAGCATCTTCACTTGTCCGTCGGTGGCAAAGGGTGGCATGATATCAAGCATCGTTCCGTTCTGCTCACACATAGACCACACCGAACACGACGTGAACGTGATTGTGACAGAACAAGGAGTTGCCGACCTGAGAGGCAAGGGCCCTATGGAGCGTGCCAAGGAAATCATCGAGAAATGTGCACACCCAGACTACAAGCAGCTGCTTTGGGACTATCTCAAGATTTCGACCAAGGGACACTCATGCCACAACATGGCTGCCACACACGCATTCCACGACACATTCTTGCGCGAAGGCGACATGCACCTTGTCGATTTCAGCAAGTATGCACAATAAATCTTAATGGCAAATAGTCGAATCGTAAATGATAAGGCTTATCTCATGGACCGTTAACGGACTGCGAGCATGTGCCGGCAAGGGTTTTGCCGACACATTCGCAGCTCTTGATGCCGACTGTGTCTGCCTGCAGGAAACAAAAATGCAGGCAGGACAGCTCGACCTCAATTTCCTGGGCTATCAGTCGTTTTGGAACTACGCCGAAAAGAAAGGATACTCGGGTACAGCCATCTATACACGTAAAGCTCCAGGGAGTGTGACCTATGGTATAGGAATCGAACAGCACGACCACGAGGGACGTGTCATAACAATGGAGTTTGACACATTCTATCTCGTGACGGTATATACACCAAATTCACAAGACGGGTTGCGTCGGCTCGACTACCGCATGGTGTGGGAAGACGATTTCCTGGCCTACTTGAAACGTCTCGATTCAACAAAACCAGTTATCGTGTGTGGCGACATGAACGTGGCACACGAGGAAATCGACTTGAAGAATCCGAAATCGAACCGACGTAATGCCGGATTCACCGATGAGGAGCGGGAGAAGTTTACAACACTGCTTTCCAACGGATTCACCGATACGTTCCGATACTTTTATCCTGACCAAACGGATATTTACTCGTGGTGGTCGTATCGTTTCCATGCACGCGAGAACAACGCAGGATGGCGCATTGACTATTTCTTATGCTCCGACCGCTTGAGAGACAAGCTGGTGGATGCAAAAATTCACACTGAAGTGATGGGCTCAGACCATTGCCCAGTGGAATTGACTATAAATTTATAACGATTAATTTATAAAGACTGCCACCCATCTGGAGAACCGACTTCAGTGAGGGATATTTATGTAAATACAGATGAAGATAGGAGTTTTTTGTTCTTCGTCCGATAAACTGCCACAAGAGTATTACGAGCAGGCAGAGCAGTTCGGACAATGGATAGGAGCGAATGGCCATACACTCGTGTATGGTGGAAGCCGGTGCGGACTGATGGAGGCGTTGGCACGTGGAGTGCGTGAGTCGGGTAGTCTGAATGTAATAGGCGTTGTGCCCAAGATACTCATCGACCGCAACATGGTGAGCGAGCAGGTAGGAATCAAGATTCCAACAGAAAACCTCACCGACCGCAAGGCCTGGATGAT
>CAMHPM010000025.1 GCA_946187025.1 uncultured Prevotellaceae bacterium | reverse complement strand
CTCGATGCCATGAAGCAACGTTACGGCAACCTCTTCGACATGTACGAAGAAATCACCGACGTATATCCTGGCGACCTGGCCAACGAAATCAACGGCGTGAAATACTACAAGCCAATGATGATTTATCCTGCAATCCACTACACAATGGGTGGTGTATGGGTAGATTACGAACTGCAGACCTCTATCCCTGGCCTCTTCGCTATCGGCGAATGCAACTTCTCCGACCACGGAGCCAACCGCCTCGGTGCATCTGCACTGATGCAAGGACTGGCCGACGGATATTTCGTTCTGCCTTACACTATTCAGAACTACCTTGCCGACCAGGCTATATGGCCAAAAGTATCGACCGACCTGCCTGAGTTTGCCGAAGCAGAGAAGGCTGTGGATGCTGAACTCACACGTCTGCTCAACATCAAGGGTAAGCGTTCTGTTGACTCCATCCACAAGGAACTCGGACACATTATGTGGGAATACGTAGGTATGGGCCGCACAGCCGAGGGACTGAAGACCGGTATCGCCAAGATGAAGGAACTGCAGAAGGAATTCGACACCAACCTCTTCGTGCCTGGCACCAAGGAAGGTCTCAACGTCGAGCTCGACAAGGCAATCCACCTCCGCGACTTCTTCACCATGGGCGAGCTCGTTGCCCACGATGCCCTCTCGCGCAATGAATCATGCGGTGGCCACTTCCGCGAGGAATACCAGACAGAAGAAGGCGAGGCAAAGCGCGACGACGAGAACTACTTCTACGTAGGATGCTGGAAGTACGAGGGTGCTGACAAGGATCCTGAACTCATCAAGGAGCCACTCCAGTACGAAGCAATCAAGGTACAAACACGTAACTACAAGAATTAATATGGCTAAGAATATAAATGTCACTATAAAGTTCTGGAAGCAGAACGGTCCGAAGGACAAGGGCCACTTCGAAACTCACGATTTGAAGAACATACCAGACGATACTTCATTCCTCGAGGCTCTCGACATCATGAACGAGGAACTCATCGACGCTGGTAAGGAGCCATTCGTATTCGATCACGACTGTCGTGAAGGAATATGCGGTATGTGCTCACTCTATATCAACGGTACACCGCACGGAAAGACCGAGCGTGGTGCAACCACATGTCAGCTCTACATGCGCCGATTCAAGGATGGTGAGACCATCACTGTCGAGCCATGGCGCTCGGCCGGATTCCCTGTCATCAAAGACTGTATGGTCGATCGTTCTGCATTCGACAAGATTATCCAGGCAGGTGGTTATACTACCGTACGTACCGGTGCTCCGCAGGATGCCAACGCAATCCTCATTCCTAAGCAGGATGCCGACGAGGCAATGGATTGCGCATCGTGTATCGGTTGCGGTGCCTGCGTAGCTGCATGTAAGAATGGTTCAGCCATGTTGTTCGTATCGAGCAAGGTGAGTCAACTCGCCCTCCTGCCACAGGGACGTCCCGAGGCAGCCAAGCGTGCGAAGGCAATGGTGGCCAAGATGGACGAACTGGGATTCGGCAACTGCACCAACACCCGTGCATGCGAAGCCGTATGTCCTAAGTGTGAAACCATAGCCAACATCGCCCGCCTCAACCGCGAGTTCATCAAGGCAAAGCTGGCCGACTAAAATGGTGTACTAACGATACACACAAAGGATGTACTATCGATACATATATCAACTAAACGATATACATATCAATATTTTGTAGAAAGAAAGTGCTGTAGCAACATTGCTGCAGCACTTTTTTATGTTTTATGCCTAAATAGGAAAAAAAACATCGTGGTATCATGTCTTTTTGCGAATATCTTCGTAAATTTGTGGCATGAAAACAAGTTGCATCACATCTTCCGACATCATCTCACGCCTCGTGTCACTTCGCAACGACGAGCAGCGACGTGTGTTGATGCGTTTTTTCAAGACAGGCCCTGGCGAATATGGCGAGGGTGATGAGTTTCTTGGATTGAAGGTACCGCAGACGCGTGAGGTTGCGAAGTGGGCAGCCGATGTGCCGCTGAGCGAAGTGTCCCAACTGTTGCTCAGCAGCTGGCACGAGGTGCGGCTCTGCGGCCTGCTCATTTTGGTCTTACGGTTTGAACGTCTGTCACAGAAGCGACTCGCAAACGACCCCGAAGCCATACACTCGCGCGACGAGATACTCACTCTCTACCTCCGCTATGCCGAGAGGGCCGACAACTGGGACCTCGTCGACCTTTCGGCACCGAAGATTCTCGGCCGCTGGCTCATGCTGCCTACACTATTGGGCGATGGAAGTCTTGACTATAAGCGCGGCGTGGTCGATGCGCTGGCCGATAGTCCTTGCCTGTGGAAGCAGCGCATGAGCATCGTGTGCAGCCAGATGCCCACACGCTATGGCGACCCTTCGTGGTGCCTGCGCTATGCAACCATACATCTCAATCATCCACACGACCTCATGCACAAGGCCGTTGGGTGGATGTTGCGCGAAGTGGGCAACAACGTGTCGATGGATGTGCTGCGACAGTTTCTCGACCAACATGCCCACCACATGCCACGCACAGCCTTGCGATATGCCATCGAGCGCATGACTGAAGAAGAACGACAACACTATCTACATTATGGAAAAGGATAAAACCACCAGCGTCCAAAGGGATAAAACCACCAGCATCGGCCGATCATCACTCATCATTCGTTGTTGGTTGATGGTAGTGCTCGCCACTCTAAGCTTTTCAAGTTGCGGCGACTCTTCATCGCGCCGTGCCGAGCAGTTGCGACTTGAGCGTGCCTGCACCATCGACACCACCCTCAGCACCCACGTCAACGTCGATACCATCGACGGCTACGCATCGCTCGCCCGCCTCACAGCCGAGTCGTGGATTATGGTCGATGACTCGTCGGGCATGATGCTCAGTGCCCGTGATGCCGACTGCCGCATGTATCCCGCCAGCCTTACCAAGATGATGACATGCCTCATTGCATTGGAGCATGGCAACCTCAGCGACACCATCGTCATCACTCCCGACATCTTCGTCACCACCGATGCCATGGTGCGCCCCGGCTATCAGTTCACGCTCCGCAACCTCCTGGTCGAGATGATGTTGCAGAGCGACAATGTGGCGGCATATGCCATTGCTCAGCATATAGCAGGCGACACGCTGGCTTTTGTCTCGATGATGAACGATAAGGCGGCTTACCTGCACATGGACAGCACCCATTTTGCCAATCCCAACGGCCTGCCCAACGACAGCAACTACAGCACCGCACGCGACCTGCTCGTCCTCACACGCTACTGCATGGCCGACACTCTGTTTGCTGAAATCGTGGGCACACCCTATGCCGACCTTCCACTCACCGACGGCCGCCACATGCCATGCTGGAACACCAACCAGCTGCTCAACCAGTACAACGGCTGCAATGGCGTGAAGACGGGCTTCACCCGCAAGGCCGGTTCGTGCCTTGCTGCGTCGGTCAGCCGCCCCGGAAGCTCCACGCTCACCCTCGTACTGCTCAAGAGCAAGACCCATGCATCGCGATTCACCGAGGCACAGGCCCTGTTCGATTTCGGATTCAACGTCGTCGATGCTCTCGATTGGCATTAAGCATAACAACACAAGATATAAACGTGCGAGTGCGCGTGCATTTTGCTGCGCATATATAGAAAAAAACTTGCGAGTGCTGACTAATTCTTTAATTTGTGGTGCAAATTTAATAATTTGAACCACAAATTAAATGTTTTCTGACCATAAATTTAATAATTTGTGGTGCAAATTAAAGTTTTCCTATATACGCGCAGCAAAATTATTGTGGATGCGCAGCAAAATATTCGATGATGTGTGATAAAAGTTTTGCAGCTTCTGAATAACGCTATTGTTGTTATTCAATAATGTTTTTGCTATTACTCGATAACATTTTTTCAGCTGTGCTATGAAACAAAAAAGCCCCCAATGCAACATATGTAACTACATATAAATATGCATTGGGGGTGGATAGGATGTGGTTCTATGGATGATAGGATGTGGTTCTATGGATGATAGGATGTGGTTCTATGGATGATGGGATGTGGTTCTATGGATAGTAGGATGTGGTTCTATGGATAGTAGGATGTGGTTCTATAGATGATAGGATGTGGTTCTATGGATGATGGGATTGGGGCTTGTAGATAGGAGTGGGCCTGTTACTTCTCAAACTTCAGGTCTTCTACATGCGAGCCTACGAACATAGGCACCATGTCGGCCGTGGCATACCATCCCGGTTTGCCCTCCATCGTGTCGTAGATGGTGCGTCCGTTTATCTTCAGTCCTTCAAACTTGATGTTCTTCACCTTGTGCTGTGCATCATATCCGGTGATGACCGACATCTGTGGCAGCTGGCCGTAATAGCGTATGTTGCGGAAGGTGACGTTCTCAACCCCGGCACCCGGTGCGGTGCAATACTTCTGGTTAAATCCCACCTTCACTTGCAAGATACACCCCTGGCGTATCTGCTCAATGCGTATGTTGTCGAACGTGACGTCCTTCACGTAGTTTCCGTCGCCGCAGTTGATGGCCAGGCATCCCTGATAATCCACCTGCGCCTCGCTCTGGCACAGTATGTCGATGTTTTCGTAGGTGAGTCCCACGATGCTGTCGCCACGTTCCGGATTGCCGTGTATGCCTATGAATATAGGATGTGCCACGTCGGCCCACAGGGTCGAGTTGGTCATGCGTATGTTGCGTGCATCGCCGTAGAACCCCTTGCGTGTAGCGTAGGCAGTGGTGCAGTCGTCGCTGTTGCGGCAGAACACACGGTCGTATGTCACATTGCTCGATGCAAACACGTTGAGGCCGTCGCCCCAGCTGGGGTGGGATATGGAGCGCACATCGTGCAGCTTCACTCCGTCGCTTCCGCCCACAGGGCAGGTGTTGACCACAAGTCCGTCGATAAGCACATTTTTCGACCTATATACATGACATCCCTCGTAGCCACGCTCCGGACGTGCTATGCCTCGACCCACTATGCTCACATTCTCTGCATCGTCGATTGCGAATGTGGTGGTGAAGTAGCTGCCACCCTCCAGATAGACTGTGGTGTTCGATTTCACACGTATCGTATCGCCTTTATACAGTCCCGGGGCGTAGTAGCTGAACTCGCGTCCCATGCGTTCAGCCTCTTTCCTTGCCTCGTCGGCACTGATGGCAGGAGCCGACGTGAAGAGCAGCAGGTTGTGCTGTATGTCGCCGTCCAGTTCCACGCTCACGTTCTCGGGTTGGAACAGGATGAACTGCACCGTCGAGTCGTTCTGCACGTTGGCTATCGTGCCACGGTAGTCGGGGCGTATGCGTGCCGTCTTAAACTTCTTCGTCTTGCTCACCACGCGCACAAACACATCGCCCGTGAAGTCGAACATGGCGTAGGATATCTCCGACACCCGGTGGCCGCCCTCCGGCGTGGGTGCATTCACCTTGGCCATATATGTGTCGATGCGTGTCCATTCCTTCCCTCCGCGCGGCTGCACAAAGACCTCGTAGTCGTGTTTCAGCGGTGCCCCCTCGGGTGCCTTGTAGGTATATATCTGATGCAGGCGCGGGCTTTCCTTCACCCCCTTCAGCTGGAATGTCCTCGATTCGGTGCTCACGTTCACCTCGCCACGCTTCTCGGCCTTTGCCTGTTCGGCCAGCAGCCGCTTGGTGTAAGGCATCTTCAGTCCCTTGCGGCCAACATAGTGGTGGTAGGGTTGGTCGTATATCTCCCAAATGCGTCCGCGTCCCATCTCGCCCGGAGATGTCCAATTGCAGTAGAGTCCGGTGCAGTCGGTCCATGTCTCGAACGGCACGTCATATCCCATGTTGTAGCGTGCCGAGTATTCGATGCCAGCCATCAGTCGGTTGTCGAGCGCTCCCCACAGGTCGTCGCCCTGCTCCCATGCCATCTCGCATATATCGCACATCATGCCAAGACCCAGCTGGGCGTGGTTCTGGTCGCGTCCCGTCTCCTGACACTGGCCGGTGGTACTGACGTAGTGTGGCAGCGAACCGTTGTCGTTGGCATGGAGGTAGTAGTCGATCGATGCGTCATACACCTTCTTGTCGTCGAGCAGTATGCCACACGCCATGCGCAGGCGGTTGACTATAGCACCCCAGTTGCCGTTAGCATAAGGGCTGTCGGCATCGAATTTCTCAATCATCGGCAGCAACGCACGTCGCACCATACCTTCCCATTCGTCGGTACGGCTGTCGCGCAGCAACGTCATGGCCCTCACCAGGTTATAACACTGAATGGCACATAGCGGTGCATCGTGGCCGTCGAGTCGCTTGAGTGTCGAGGCATACGCATTGATTATTGCCAGCGCTTCAGCCTTCTTGCCCTCCTTCGCAAAGTTGAGCGCAGCCAGCATGTCGCGTTCGCTGCCGCTCTTGCTGCGGGCAAATTCTCCGTCGCGAGCCACCACCTCGTAGGGTCCTGCCATCTTGTACTCCGTCTGTGCCCACAGGCTTGCAGCCACAAATTGGGCAAACACTATAATCCAGAATCTGTAAGTTTTCATTAGTCCTCCGATGTCTTTTTATCAGCATATTAGTAGTTTCAACACCCGATAAGGGGTGCTTTCTGCCTGCAAAATTAGTGTTTTTCATGAAATATCTGTATCTTTGCACCGTGTTTTTCACCAAACAAAGACGAAATAACTATGAAACGAATTGCGTTTTTACTCCTCTGCACGCTTTTAGCAGCCAACATACAAAGTCAAGCATTCGATGTCGATAAGCAGCTCGACTACTGTCACCGGCAGGTGATGAAGTCGCTGCAACAGCTCCGGCCCTACGACTTCACACAAGAGCCGCGCAACATACTGGCCGGCCAGCACACGTGGAACTGCCGCAGGGCGGTGGCCGAAGAATGGTGTTCGGGCTTCTGGCCAGGCATCTTGTGGATGGATTACAGCTATTCACACTCGGCCGAAGTGCTACATGCTGCTAAGGGATATACCGAAGTGCTGAAACCACTGGCCTACCAACCCATCTACGACCACGACCTCGGCTTCATCATGATAGGTTCGTTTGGTAAAGGACTGACATATAATGCAATGCAACCCATCTACCGCCCCATACTGCTTGCAGCGGCCGACAGCCTTGCAACACTCTACAACGCCAAGGCAGGCACCATCCTTTCGTGGCCGCGACACGTGAAAGACTACGGAGGCCACAACACCATCATGGACAACATGATAAACCTCGACCTCCTCTTCTGGGCAGCAGCCAACGGAGGGTCGCCCCTGCTCCGTCAGATAGCTATCAGCCACGCCACCACCACCATGCGCCACCACTTCCGTCCCGACGGCTCATCCTATCATGTGGCAGTATATGACACCCTCAGCGGACAGTTCCTGCGCGGACAGACCCATCAGGGATATGCCGACAGCTCCATGTGGTCGCGCGGACAGTCGTGGGCCATCTACGGATACACCATGGTATATCGATGGACCCGCGACCCACTCTTCCTCAAGTTCGCACAGCGCGTGGCCGACATCTACCTCCTCCGCCTCAGTCAAACCAGCGACGACATGATACCACTATGGGATATGGACGACCCCCGCGGCCGGCAGGCACCCAAGGATGCCTCGGCAGCATGCGTAGTGGCATCAGCACTCATCGAGCTGAGCACATACCTCGATGAAGAAAGAAAAGACAATTCAGATAGCCAACTTGATACCAATAATAGCCTTCCCGATGCCTCCCATAAGCAACTCGATGCCAATACAGCCCATCGTTATCGCCAAGCCGCCATCGGTATGCTCGCTGATCTCAGCACCCCGCGCTATCAGAGTCGTGACCACAGCACCGCCTTCCTCCTCCATTCCACCGGCCACCATCCCGCCGGTTCCGAAATCGATGCCAGCATCATCTATGCCGACTACTACTACCTCGAAGCCCTCCTCCGCCTCAAAGGCCTGCAGCAACATCTTTAGTTTTTCTGACGTTTCCAAGTTGAAAAACATGTTTATATGATGCTAAATTCATACCAGAACGAGAAATAAACAACTAAAGCTATCGCTTTTATTTCCAAAAATCACTATATTTGCAAAGCATAACGTTGGCATGGTGCCTAGTTGCAGAAACCAATTATTTCAAATCAATAGATTTGGCTAATAGGCAAAGCTCTATTATAATTGTTATTTATTTGCACGCCAGAGGTAATGTATTAATAACTAATATGATCGTATTCATTGATACCGAAGTCAATCCGCAGACAAAAAAGGTTGAGGACTATGGAGCTGTGAGGGAAGATGGTGCAGAGTTGCATTCTCATTCCAAGGCTGATTTTGATGCTTTTGTGTCCAAGTGTGATACAATATGTTGGCACAATATCATAGAATTCGATCTAAAATATACCTCCCTTAGAGGTAATTTTACGCTTGTTGATACATTATATCTTTCACCATTGTTGTTCCCTAAGAAACCATATCATAGATTGCTGAAGGATGATAAGTTGCAAGTTGATGAACTTAATAATCCAGTGAACGATTCAATAAAAGCTCGTGATTTACTGAACGACGAGATTGCAGCATGGAATCATTTATCATCCAATAAAAAGGAACTCTATTTTCAACTTCTTCATAACTCACAAGAGTTTAAAGGGTTCTTTAGATATGTTAAATATACATCTTCAACACAAAAAACTTTCTTAGACATAATACTGAGGTCAAAAGTTGATTTGACTAAGATAATAGTAAGCGAGTTTGAAGGTAAATTATGTAGTCATGTAGATTTTAGTTATTTAGCTGAACAATATCCAATAGAATTGGCATATTGCTTGGCGGTTATTGATGCAGATGATATCTTTTCTATTACCCCAGCATGGGTAATTCGCAATTATCCTCAAGTAGTAAATATAATGAATTCTCTTCGTAATACTTCTTGTGGAGATTGTGATTATTGTCGCCAACACTTGGATGCACATAATGGTCTAAAAGAGTTTTTTGGTTATGATGATTTTCGCATCTTTGATGGGGTTCCAATGCAACAGCAGGCTGTTGAATCGGCAATTAGAGGAGAGTCGCTCCTAACAATTTTTCCTACAGGTGGAGGAAAAAGCCTAACTTTCCAATTACCGGCTTTAATGGCAGGTCGAAATGTTCATGGGTTGACAGTGGTAATATCTCCATTGCAATCATTGATGAAAGATCAGGTAGATAACCTTGCGGCTCGAGGTATTAGCAATGCAGTAACAATAAATGGCCTGCTTGACCCGATTGAACGAGCTACAGCCATCCAACAAGTATATGAGGGAACAGCTAATATTCTGTATATTTCTCCAGAGACGTTGCGTTCCAAAACCATTGAACGACTTTTAATTGGAAGAAATGTCGTGCGCTTTGTAATCGATGAAGCACACTGTTTTTCTGCATGGGGACATGATTTCCGGGTTGATTATATGTATATTGGCGATTTTATCAGACAATTAGAGGAAAAGAAACGTCTTACTAAGCCAATAGCTGTCTCATGTTTTACTGCAACTGCAAAACAAAAGGTTGTCAGTGATATTTGCGATTACTTCCGAAGCAAACTTGGGTTAGAATTAAAACTCTTCGCTGCTAAAGCAGAGCGAAAGAATCTAAGGTATTCCGTACTCCATGCTGATACGCACGAAGAGAAGTACAATCTATTACGTTCGTTGATACTGGAACATAATTGTCCGACGATTGTATATGTATCACGAACAATGCGAACTCGTGAATTATCGGAGCATTTGGTTAGTGATGGAATCCATGCATTGCCATTTAACGGAAGAATGGAATCTGCTGATAAGGTGAAGAATCAAAACGCCTTTATGAGTGGTGAAGCACAAGTAATTGTCGCTACTTCTGCATTTGGAATGGGTGTTGATAAGAAAGACGTCGGACTTGTTGTGCATTATAATATCAGCGATTCACTTGAAAATTATGTTCAAGAGGCTGGAAGGGCTGGCAGAGACCCTGAAATGCAAGCTGAATGCTTTGTTTTGTATGCAGATAGTGATCTTGACAAGCATTTCATCCTTCTTAACCAAACAAAATTAAGTATAAGTGAAATACAGCAGGTGTGGAAAGCCATAAAGGATTTAACATCAAAACGAAATAAGGTAAGCTGTTCTCCTTTGGATATAGCACGCCAAGCAGGATGGGGTGAAGAAATACATGATGTTGAAACTCGCGTTAAAGCTGCAATTGCGGCTCTGGAAGAAGCAGGTTTTATTCATCGAGGTAATAACTCTCCACATATATTTGCTACAGGCATTGCTGTAAGGGATATGGATGAAGCCCGTACAAAATTAACACAATCAAGGCTTTTTGATGAACAATCAAGGGAAGAGGCTGTACGTATCATAAAATCGTTAATTAGCGCCCGTGCAACTGCGGCTGGCAGAGGTGCCGAAGCAGAGAGTCGTGTTGATTATCTTGCAGATATTCTTGGAATGAATAAAGCTAATGTGATTAGGAATGTCAATTTAATGCGGCAAGATGGAATATTAGCAGATACTCGTGATATGCAAGCATGGATATCAAAGAGCACTTCAACTCGCAATCTTGATGCAATACTAAAATTGGAGCATTTCTTATTGTCACAAATTGAAGAAACTCCGCAAAGAATAACATATAAAGAATTAAATGAAAAAGCACACAAAGCAGGAATTGGATATTCCAATATTAAGCGTTTGAGATTGCTTCTTCATTTCTTATCATTAAAAAACTACATTCGCAAACAAGAACATATTTTTAACGAAAGTGTAAGCATACGTTTACAAGCTTCAATAGATATTACAATGGCTCGTTTTGAAAAACGAACCGATATATGCAGATTTATTGTAGAAACACTAAATTTAGAGAAGGATAATACAAAGGATATCAAACTTGTTAATTTTTCTATTGTAGAACTTCTTCAGCAATATATTAAGAAACATCAGGAGAGTATGTTTACAGAGGAAGTGAAACCTGTTATTGCAGACGTAGAGGAGGCGCTTCTATACCTAAATAAGACAGAACTTGTAAAAATAGAAGGAGGTTTTATTGTTATATATAATACAATGAATATTGACCGTATTGCTGACCGACGTGCAAGATATAATAAAGAGCAATATCGCTTGTTGGATGAATTTTATAAACAGAGAATACGTCAAATTCACATAGTGGGTGAGTATGCAAACCTTATGGTGCGCGATTATAATGCAGCGCTTCAATTTGTCAATGATTATTTCACAATGGATTTTCCCAAATTCATTAATCAGTACTTCAAAGAAGAGCGTCGTACTCAAATTGACAAAAACATTACTCCTACTAAATATGATCAGCTTTTTGGAGGTCTTTCAAATCGTCAGAGTGAAATTATTGATGATAATCAATCAAAATATATCGTTGTCGCAGCTGGACCGGGAAGTGGTAAAACAA
>CAMHPM010000024.1 GCA_946187025.1 uncultured Prevotellaceae bacterium | reverse complement strand
CTTTGCCGCCGCAAAGAGCAACGAAGACGAGGGGAAAGACGCAGTGAGTAAGAAATTAAGAAATTAAGAAATTAAGAAAGTAAGAAAGAAAGAATGAAAGAAAAGATACAGAGCGAAGACAGACTTATAACGAAATAATCAACAAAGCCAAGGCTGATTTTACAGCGGACACGAGCTTTGGGTCAGAATCGAATAATTGTTCTCACTGCATAATAAGCGTAATGGTTTTAGATTTATTAATGAAGTTAATTATGTTTGTGCGGCAGCCTGCGAAGGTAGCCGCACTTTTCTTTCAAGAAGCCTCGTCAGTGTATTAGAATGCTGCATCGACTTCTAATGTAGGCGTTGCTTTTGGTGTCTTTGGTGTCTTTGGTGTCTTTGGTGTCAGGTGTCTTTAGTGTCTTATCAAACGATTCATGACTTGCCGTGCAGATGTAGTGGTCTGCACGGCTTTTTTTGTAGGTGCAGACCCGTGATGCTGTGAGTGCGGACTCGCGACCTTGCGAGTGCGCACTCTCGACCTTGTGAGTGCGGAGTCTCGACGCTGTGAGTGCGGACTCGTGCCCGATGATGTGTCGGGGCGTGTGATGGAGCATGTATCAGCTTATGCTCTGACTTTTGCAATTTAGTGGGTGTGAAAAAGTGGAATAGTGATGCCGAATGTCTTTTTTATTATAATAAATAAAGGTGTTTTGATATAAGTTTTGCAAACATTTCGTAAATTTGCAGCCATGTCGCGCGTAGTAATTGACATAAATAAAGCCGAAGTGCGCAACCCGCAGTGGCGCATGGCCGCCCCGGTGAGTTTCCAACTGCTCGAAGGCGAACAGCTGGCTATTGTCGGCGATAATGGTGCCGGCAAGTCGATGCTGGTGGATATCATTACGGGAGCTCATCCAATACTGGATAGTGGTGACGGTTCGTACATTCGGTACGACTTTGCTCCGAGACAGTCGGCGATGGTGAGCGACAACATTCGCTATATCACGTTTCAGGATGCCTACGGACCTGCCGAGGGGTATTACTACTACCAGCTGCGCTACAACCAGGGTGAGCTGGCCGACCATCAGGACCTCTTCAAGCTGTCGAGTGGCGAGTTGCGCCGTTACCAGCTGCGCCGTGCCCTCGAGGGCAATCCGCGGGTGCTGATACTCGACAATCCGTTTATCGGACTCGATGTCGATGCGCGTCGGATGCTCGACGACACGCTCTCTCAGCTCACTGCCGAGAGCGACTTGCAGGTGGTGACGGTGTTGTCGAAGGTTGACGACATGCCACGATGTGTGACACATGTGGTCGAGGTGTGCGACCGCAGGGTGGGCGAGAAGCTGGAACGCAAGGTGTGGGAGCGGCAGAATGCCATGTCGATGCGTCTGGCCGATGTGCCCGACACCGATGTCATCAGCAAGATGCTTGGCGACGAGCAACAGGCCACTACCGATGCAGGCAATCCCCGACCGGTGCTGCAGTTCAACAATGTGTCGATTGCCTATGGCGGACGAACCGTCTTGCGACCCGTCTCCTGGACCGTGATGGAAGGCGAGCACTGGGCTCTGACCGGAAGGAACGGCAGCGGAAAGAGTACGCTGCTAAGCCTTGTGTGTGCCGACAACCCGCAGGCATACGCCAATGACATAACCCTCTTCGGCCGCCGGCGAGGCAGCGGAGAGTCGATATGGGATATTAAGCGCAACATAGGCTATGTGTCGCCCGAGTTGCACCGTGCATTCCTGCGCAACTATCCGGCCATCGACGTGGTGGCCAGCGGTCTGTACGATGCCGTCGGACTCTACCGGCGTCCGCGTCAGGAGGACATCAAACCGTGCCTCCGCTGGATGCGGGTGTTTGGGGTGGAACGGTATGCCGACACTTCGTTTCTGAAGCTGTCGAGCGGCGAACAGCGACTGGTGCTGCTGGCACGGGCGTTTGTGAAACAGCCACCTTTGCTCATTCTAGACGAGCCGTTGCATGGTCTCGACATGCGTAACCGCCTCTACGTGAAACGGGTGATTGATGCATATTGCAGGCATGGCGACCGCACGCTCGTTATGGTGACACACTATGCCGACGAGTTTCCGCAGTGTATCGACCACAAGCTCGACCTTGACAACCCAAATAAAGCAGATAACAAAACAAAAGGATAATAACATGAAACGTATCACATTGACCACATTATCGCTCGTGCTGACCCTCTGTATGTCGGCACAGACTCAATTACTTCCATCGCTCACCTATAGCAGCCGTCCGGCTCGTGTGAGCGGAAAACTCATCAATATGGGTGCCGACCAAAAGCCACAGTCGGTCAACATCGTGTCGAACCCCTCATGGTCAACCGACGAACTCTCGCAGGCCGCCACGGTGGGTGCCGACGGTACATTCACGGCCGACCTCGACGTGTGTGTCAACTCACGGGCTGCCATCATCATTGGCGGACAGATGCGACGCGAGTTCATCATCGTGCCTGGAGGCGAAGTGAAACTCAGCATCGACATGCAGACTAAGCAGATAAGCTGCGACGGACCGCTCGCAGCACTCAACAACTCGATGGCAAACTACTACGACGAGTATAACGAACGCAAGCTTAATGCTGAAATCAACGGACAGGGCATCGCCAAGCTGCGTGGCATGACGGTGACCGAATATGGCAACAAGCTCATGCAGTTATACAACGACGGAGTGAAACGCCTCAACGACGACCAGCGTCTCAGCCCCGAGTTCCGCGAATACATGATACCACACTACCAGCTGGTGACTGTGGCCCTCATGACCGGATTCGACAAGCTGCTGAAATATGCCAACCAAGGCCAAGGTGAATACACACAGCCTGCAGGCTACTTCGACCGTGTGAAGGATTGGAACTTCACATCCAAAAACGGATTCCTCTATTCCAACGGAGGTACGGCAGCCGACTATGCACGGCAGTTGTCGGCCAGCACCGGCGGCAAATTCACCGTTCCGGCAAGCCTCTCGGCACTCACCGCTGCAAAGAAGTATGTAGCGAAACTCGAGCAGCTGTCGCCGCTCACCGCTGCCGACTTTGCTGCCGTGAAGACCGAGTGCCCTGTGTTTGAGAAGATGCTCACCAACCTCAATGCCGCAACCAAGGCTCGTGTGGAGGAAAACGAACGTAATCACCTCTTCTCACACCACCAACTCTCGGCCGAACTCAAGGGCGACGACATCTTCAAGGCAATCATCGCTCCGTTCCGAGGCAAGATGGTGCTGGTCGATTTCTGGGCAACATGGTGCGGACCGTGCCGTGCAGCCATGGAGACCATCAAGCCGGTGAAGGAAGAACTGTGGGGCAAGGTGGCATTCGTGTATGTGACAGGCGAGACAAGTCCGCAGGCCTTGTGGAACAAGATGGCGCCCGACATCCACGGCGACCACTACTACGTGACGGCTGCACAGTGGGACACCCTGCTCAAGCAGTTTGGGGTGCAAGGCATCCCTGCATACGTGGTGGTTGACAAGGCCGGCAATGTCGTTACCAAGCACATCGGCTACCCGGGCAACGATGTCATAAGAGAAGAGATGAACAAATAGTAACATAACAACCATACACTATGAAACAAAGACTCGTAATCATGCTTGCAGCCTTAATGCTGGGCATAAACCTTGAAGCCAAAGACCGCCTGTTGGTGATTCCAGATATTGTATATAGCACCGCTCCTGCCACGGTGAAAGGTGTGATAAAGAACTACACTACAACGGAACCCGAGAATGTGACTTATGAATATTATGGACAGTTGGTGCAGAACTACCAACAAGCAAGTGTAGCACGTATTTCGGCTACATCGCCCGACAAACCTGGCGATGCCACATTTGAATTTAAGGTGAAAAACTACTATACCGACCGTTTCAAACTGACGTTCCGCGACAGAACATTCGTGTTCCTGCTCGTGCCAGGCGAGGAAACCACCATTACCATCGATATGAAGCTGCTCAACGACGAGAAAGCCAAGAAACCTGCAGTCACGTTTGGCGGGAGCCTGGCCGACTTCAATACCGACTTCGTGCAGTATGCCGGCGAGTATGATTCGTCAAAACCGTTTGCATCATTAACAGGTGATGCTGCATCAGAACTGGCCAAGACCCTTACCTTGGAGCAATATAAGGCCAGTCTGCTCACTGCGTATCAGAATGCAACGAAGGCCCTCAATGCCGACAAACGTCAGTCGGGTGCTTTCAAGCAATATGTGAACTCAACATATCAGTACAGGGTGCTCTACAATCTCTATACGTTCCCACGCATAAAGCAGGCAACTACTAAAACAGCAATAGCACTGCCCGACGGCTACTTTGCCGAGATAGAAGAATGGCAGCCATTTGCTGATAACGGCATGATGTATGCTTTTCCCACCGCATCCTATATGTTGACACTCGCTTCCTCTATGGGCAATGCCACTATCGGCAGGCCGTTTGACACCCCAAAAGCGTGTGAACAGCTGAAGGTTGGAAGCACACTCATGAGCAAGGTGAGAGACGGCATTCCACTCAAAGACGAGCAGTTGGCCGAACTTAATGCCAAGTGTCCGGAGCTGAAGGAGATTGTGCTGAAAAAGAATGAAGCAGTCGTGGCACATCTCGAAGAGAGCCGCAGGAACCCACAATTCTTCGTCAAGGACTTCGACCCATCGCTCGAAGGCGAGGCCATCTTCAAGGCACTCATCGCTCCATACAAGGGCAAACCGCTTTTGGTTGACTTCTGGGCTACATGGTGCGGACCATGCAAGGCTGCAATGAAGACCATACTGCCGCTGAAGGAGGAACTGAAGGGCAAGGCTAACTTCATCTACCTCACCGGACCTACCAGCCCGAAGGACGCATGGGAAGCACAGATACCCGACATCCACGGCGACCACTACTATGTCACTGCCGAGCAATATTCAGCACTGCTCAAGCAGTTTGAAAGCCAGGGCATACCTACTTACGTGGTGGTTGACAAGGATGGAAATATCGTGGCCAAACACATCGGATATCCTGGCAACGATACCATAAAGGAGGAGCTCAGCAAATAGGCTTGCTGCACGACATTGGCTAAACCGTAAATATAGTAGATGGCAAGTCGTTGACAGTAAGTCGAATAAATTGCAAATAGTTAAATGCTAAATGTAACGATGAAACATATTTTTCTTGTTATCGCTCTCTTGGCCAGCCTCGGCCTCAATGCCAAAGACAGGTTAGGGGAGTTGCCTCAAATAAAGTATTCCACATCACCAACTGTAGTCAAGGGCAAGGTAAAGGGCTATAAGGCAGCCGACGGACCTGCGCTGGTGTTGTTCACATACACCGTGTTTGTGTCAAACGACCGCGATTCGGTCGTTGCACCGATAGCTGCCGACGGTACGTTCACGGCCGAACTGCGAACCCTCTACACCGACCGGGTGGATATGCACTGGGCCGATACGGTAATCACGTTTGTTGCAGTTCCTGCCGATGAGATGGGGCTTACGATTACTCCCGAACTCGTCGGAGTGGCAAAAGCCAAGCGTCCAGCATTCGAGTTTACAGGCAGTATCGGCGACTTCAACACCGACCTCGTGCGCTATTCGCGCGAGTTTGAACCTGTTGACATCTTGAAGCCGATACAGGGCGACGAAGGCATCAAGAGCCTGAAAGGCATGACTGTGATGCAGTATCGCGACCGTGTGTTGCAGCTCTACGACGATGCAGCACGCAAGGTTGATGCCGACAAGCGCTTGTGTGGAGCATACAAAGAATATGTGAAGGCCACATACAAGTATCAGATTGTGATAAAGACCTTGCTCTACAACACAACACTGATGGTGGCAAACGACACCGACACACCTTTCAAGCAGCCGGAGGGCTACTATGGCTATCTCACCTCCTTCCAACCTTTTGCATCTCCTGCGTTCTTCTACACGATGCATCTGGCACAGGCAGTTGCTACGTCAAACTTGTTTGGCAACTATGCCGGTCAGGAACTCAGTACACCGGCATCGGTGGCACCAATCAGGAAGGCACTGAAGTATGCTTCGTCGGTCAGTGATTACAACCTGCTTACCGACGACGAGATAGCATCTCTGAAGAGTGAATGTCCTGAGCTTGCTCCGATTGTGTTACGCTACAACGACGACTTGAAGGCACGTATAGAGGCCGCAAAGCAAAGCAAAGGCTATAAGGTATGCAGCATCGATGCCGGACTTAAAGGCGAGGATGTGTTCAAGGCACTTATTGCCCCATACAAGGGCAAACCGCTGCTTGTCGATTTCTGGGCCACATGGTGCGGACCATGCCGTGCTGCCATGGAGACCATCAAGCCGGTGAAAGCCGAACTGAACGGTAAGGCCAACTTCATCTACATCACAAGTTCGTCGAGCCCGAAGCGTGCATGGGAACTCACCATCCCCGACATCCACGGCGACCACTACTACGTGACCGACGATCAGTACTCTACACTGCTCAACCAGTTTGAAAGCCAAAGTATTCCGACATACGTCACTGTCGATAGCAATGGAAACATTGTCAACCACTACATAGGCTATCCAGGCAACGATGTCATCAAAGCAGATTTAAGCAAATGAAGATACTCTATTTCCACGGATTTGCCTCGTCGGGCGCAACAGGCACAGCCGAGTTCCTGCGCAAACTCATGCCCGAAGTCGAGGTCGTATCGCCCGACATTCCGGTTGACCCGGTTGAGGCCCTGCCTTATCTCAAGCAATTGTGCGAACAGGAAAAGCCCGACCTCATCATCGGCACATCGATGGGAGCCATGTATGCACAGCAGATGTACGGCTACAAGAAGATTCTTGTCAACCCGGCGTTCAACATGTCAACCATGTCGAAGGTGCTGAAGACGGGCGAACATAAGTTCCTCAACGGCCGCAAGGACGGACAGAAGACATTCAAGATAACGAAAGACATCATACAGCACCACAACCAGATGGAGCGCCAGCAGTTTAAGGGTATCACCGACTTCGACCGTGAGAATACCTACGGGCTGTTCGGCATCCACGACACGACGGTGAATACCTACGACCTCTTCAAGAAGCACTATAAGAACGCTCAGCGATTTGACGGCGAACATCATCTCAACGAGAAGGCTTTGCGTCAGGCTGTGGTGCCGCTTGCCAAGCAGATGCTCGGGCTTTGATGCCTTTTGTAACCCATTCCTGAATATTCAGATAACCTCAATAAATACCTCAATCAATATGCTTATAATAGGAATAGCAGGTGGTACAGGCAGCGGAAAGACCACCGTGGTAAACAAAATCATAGAGGCACTGCCCGAGGGTAGTGTGGCTGTCATTCCACAGGACTCGTATTACAACGACCAGAGCGACCTTCCGCTCGAAGTGCGCAAACAGACCAACTTCGACCATCCTAATGCCTTCGACTGGACTTTGCTGTCGCATCAGATTGAAGAGCTGAAGGCCGGACGCGCCATCGAGCAACCTACCTATTCTTATATCACGTGTACGCGCCTGAGCGAGACGGTGCATGTCGAGCCGAAGGATGTGATTATTGTCGAAGGTATAATGAGCCTGTACGACAAAAGCCTGCGCGACCAGATGGACCTCAAGATATTTGTCGATGCAGGAGCCGACGAGCGTCTGTTGCGTGTGATTGTGCGCGATATGGCAGAGCGCGGACATCCGCTCGACATGCTTGTAAACAAATATCGCAATGTGCTGAAACCGATGCACGACGAGTTTATCGAGCCTACCAAGCAATATGCCGACATCATCATTCCTAATGGCGGACATAACGAACAGGCCATAGTGATGTTGCGCAAATACATCATTGGCCAGTTGCGCGAACTCAGCGAGGTGAAGCGCGCGCAGGGTAAGTGATACTTTGCATACAGCTTTTCACGACTTCGCACTCACGGCACTGCGACTGCGCACTCTCAAGCCCGAGAGTGCGCAGTCGTTTTCATTTTCAGTGGCCGGCATTGTGTCGTAAATGTTTTTTTTAGATACCTGCAATACAGAAAAAGCCGTAAATGTTTTGTCATATAAAATCTTTGTCGTAACTTTGGGGCAGGCTAAATGCCCGTTGAATCCTCAGTATATATCATTGCAGACGTAAACAATATTTCAATATTAATTAACATAAACTATTTACTCTATGAAGAAAACAGTTACTTTTGTTTTGACACTGGTTGCCGCAATGTTTGCGACTCAGGTGTTTGCAACCGATTTCAAGGGTGGCACCGAGCAGTATCCTCAGAATGGTTATGCTACTCAGAATGTGACGTTCAGCCTGTCCGAGGTTGCCGAGGCTCTTACCACCGATACTGCAACGCTCTTTGCAGCATTGGTTGATCGTACTGCCGTCCTTTCACTCGAATATGGTGAAGGCGAGTCATCGACCGAATACAGCACCAACACCGTTGGTTTCTGGATGAAGGCAGATGGTTCACGCACTACATGGAGCTCGGGCGAAGCAGCGTGGTATGCCGACCTCTTCTACTCAGAGGCCGACGACCAGATTGGTTTCCAGGTAGGTCAGTACCCTGGAGTGCTCCATGGCGGAGATAGTCCGGTAGCACACTTCGTATTGACTTATGGTGAGTCGAAAGTCGATTTCTACATCACTCTCAATGTCGTGGCAACGCCTGTCGTTTCAACTCGTGTGCTTGCAGATTTGCAGACGGTGAAGACCATCGAAGTGAATGTGACTCAGGATGCCCGCACCAGCACGGCAGCCGACGACCTCGAGGTGGATGTAGCCGATGCTGCATCGCTGCTGGGATATAGCGAGGAAGAACTCTCTACACTCTTCGGATTCATCATACATGCCGAGTCGTACGACAAGGAAACCGACAGCAAGGCCGACACCGTGGCTCTCGCTGCCGACTACACAGCTCCGGCATTCCAGCTGGTTTCGTTGATCGACGACACCACAGGCGATGAAAGTCCGCAGTGTGTTAATGGCACAGACGTGGCCTACACCAAGTTCTACGTAAACAAGATGTCGTATGCAGAGGGCAAGCTGAAGTTCTCGCTCTACCAGCAAGCAGGAGCATTGAAGTCGGGCGACCACTACTATGCCAACTTCTATCTGCTGAAAGATGGCAAGGCATACGTCATAAAGGTGAACCTCAACATCACCGACCATGTGATTGTTGCACCATCGACCATGACAAAAGTGGGCGAGCAGGTATTCAAATATGAATACTCAACCGACAACAGCAGTGCAGAGAACTATGCTGCATCGATGGCAAAACAGCGCTACACAATCGACATGGCAACCATTCTCGCCGCATTCCCTGAGGGTACGACTGCCGCCGACCTCATCTACATGGCCACAGCCGACCCGGAGACAGGCGAACTGACCGACGCCCTTACATCGTCCGACGGATTCTACATGGACTGGGCCGGTACCGTATGTGCATGGCAGGATGCCAGCATGAAATGCAAGGTGGGTTACAGCGGCTCGAGCCAGTATGTTAACTTTGCTTATACCGAGTCGGCTCCTGAGAGCGGCTCACATCTCGACGCATCGGTATATCTGGTATATCAGAACAAGTTGTATTATGAATTCAAGATGGACATCACCCTCGTCAGCACACCGGCTGAGCCAGAGTATGTAGAGGTGAAGAATCCACAGGATTACCTCGATGAGGGCAAGACCATCTACACTTACGACGAGGCTGCCGACGAATACACCGCAGCTACATCGGTGGCTGATGGAGTGACATACTATGTGCTGAAGGACGACTACGTGGAGCCAGCTCCTGAATATACGTTCGAGACATGTGAGACAGTGACTGAAGTCGAAATCGACATCGACCTTGTACTATGTGCTTCCACACGCACACTCTCTCGCTATAAGATAGAAGACGGCCAGCAGGTTGACGACAAACGTAATGTGGTGACCGACCTCGATGCCGACTTCCTTATCGAGAAAATCGGAACAAGCAGTCCTGAATACTATGTGGCAGTGAAGGGAACAGCCGCCGACGGCAGCGACTCGATCTACTACAAAGTGGCTGATACAAGTTTCAGCAGCCAGTCGCTTTCGGGCAACAACGGCGGTGCATGGCTTTCAAAGGACAGTTACAACGGTGCATGGGGTGCAGAGGCTCCAATCGGATTCTCACATCTCAACTCGCAGATAGAGTGGTGGAAACATGGTCCTGACGACTTTACCGAACTTGAAGAGAACACCATCCACTTCTATGTGGCCAACATAAAGACAGGCAAGAAGATAAAATATATCTTCAACATTACCTGGGTGGCCAACCTCAGCAACGTGGAAACTGTTGGTAAGGAGGAAGTGGTGCTTGCCTGCCGCGGCAATGGCGACGAGTCTTCAATCCTTGAATTCGACTTCACAGGTGTGGCCGAAGCTCTCGGAGCATCGATCGAGGAACTTGAGAATGCAGCCACATGGTATGGATTGAACCAGAACAACCGTCCGGCAGCAGCTCTTGACAACAGCTACTTCTACGACGAACTCGACGGATTCAAACTTAATGCCGACGGTAAGCTCGTTGCCGAGGATGAAAGCGACCTCGTCTATTTCGTCAACTACAACTTCGAGGAGAGTGCATTTACTGCATACGTAGTCGATGACATCAACATCACAGGCACATATACCACTACTCTCTACGTCGAATACGATGGTAAGCGCTATGAGTTTGACGTGGTTGTGACACCTGACCCTGATACCTACGTGCCAGATGCCATCCGTGCTCTTGCAACCGGCACCGCATCGGCTCCGGCTATATATAACCTTGCGGGTCAGCGTCTTTCAGCTCTTCAGAAAGGTATCAACATTGTTGGTGGACGCAAGGTGCTGGTGAAGTAATCGTCAGCAACGGTCTGTAACCGACATAAACGCAAACAGGTCGCGACATCATGTCGCGACCTGTTTGTCTGTTTATGTGTGCTGTGCCTGCCGGGCATTATTTCAGCTTGGTCTTCTTCAGCTGTTCGCGGAAAGCCTCGGCAATGCTCTGCGGATTGATGTCGCCGCCCGATGCCTGCACAATCTTCACTGCGTTGTAGTAGGCATATCCCATGCCCGATGTCACCACGCTTGCAGTCACGGCACTGATCGTACCTCCTACGATGGTTCCTGCCTCGGGTATCAGTTTGATAAGACCTCGTGCCACTGCACGTCCGGTCATTGTTGCACCCAGCACTCCTGCGGCGCTCGATACCAGTGTTGTGATGAATGTCTTGTCGGTATCTATCTTCATCACCTTGCTTATGCTGGCAATCATGCCGATTTGTACGGGTGCGAGCAGAACTGCGTCGCTGAATGGTATAGGTGTTGCACCTATGGCGGCAGCGCTTGTGGCTGCAACGGCGATTACTTTGTCAACCGCGCGTTTCGTGATTTGGTCGTTTACTTTCTGTGCAGCGGCCAGGGCCGCCTTGGCTACGTCGGGCACTATCTCGTAGGTGTGTTCGATGAGTTGGTCGAGCCCGAAGGCCGGAATAGT
>CAMHPM010000023.1 GCA_946187025.1 uncultured Prevotellaceae bacterium | reverse complement strand
GAGCTTGCCGTCGCCGCTGAGGTCGATCATCAATTCGATGTTCTGCATTGCTGTAGTTCCGGCTTGCCATACTCCGTTGGTAGTAGGTACGAGCTGTACTGTCCAGTCGTAGTCGATGACTTCGCATGTCTCAACAGTGTATTGTGGAGCCATGATTCCGAGGTCGATCTTCACTTCGTAGTAGAGTGAGTCGCCCACTACGAGGTATATGCCTCCTGCGATTTGTTCGCCTCCGTTGAAGTATCCAGGCTTGTTGCCCAGTACCATCTGGCTTTCCTGTGGGATGTAGTTTACGTAGAAGCATCCGTCGGCGTATGATTGGGCGCAGTTGTTTTCGTCCAGCCAGAATCCGCAGAGTCCTGTCTCGGCATTATAGTCGGCTGTGTATGTGGTTGTTGTTCCGCCTGCTGCTGTCGATGCGGTGAGCACGAAGTCGGCCGGTGTCACGTCCTGGCCTGCCACTTCGGTGAATTTCTGTGCTATGGCATCGAGGTCGAGGGTGAGTGTCTCGAGTTCGTTCCATGTCTTGCGTGGATCGCGGTCGGCAATGGTCCATGTCTCTCCGCCTACCTGTGTCAGTGCAGTGATTGGTGTGTTGTCGGCCACGTTCAT
The DNA here is from genome assembly GCA_946187025.1 of uncultured Prevotellaceae bacterium. Taxonomy (GTDB): domain Bacteria; phylum Bacteroidota; class Bacteroidia; order Bacteroidales; family Bacteroidaceae; genus Colivivens. The sequence goes on along the minus strand of CAMHPM010000023.1, from coordinate 11,078 downwards.
GACGAAGTGTACCACCCATGCTTTGTCACCATAGACGATGTACATGTCGCCACGTGCGGTCTCGCCGGCTTGCATGCCGCCGAGTGTCTGTCCTATGCCGAATCGGAGCCATTCCGTCTGGTTGCCGGTGTCCCAGTAGTAGCGCATGTTGCAGATGAAGAACTTTGAGTTTGATGCGAATGCGTCGGAGTTGACACACTCGTCGGTTGCCTGCTCGTTGCCTTCGTCGTCAATCAGCTTGATGCCGCCGCCGAAGTAGAATCCTGGCGATGGTACTGCTTTGCCGTCGCCGCTGAGCTGTCCCCAGTAGTCGGCTGTCGAGTCCCATGTCTTCACGAATATCATGTCGCCAAACATCTTCATCATGTACTCTCCGTCGATGCCCAGTGCCGGCGCAATCTCGTTGGTGCTGAGGTAGAACCAATCGACTTCGTCGTAGGAGTATTGATATTCCTCACCTTCTTTCAGGTATTGTGTCACTTCGTAGGTCGATTCGCCCACGATGGTGAGTTGGTCGGTGTCGAGTACAGGCTCTTTGTCGATCGACTCGCGCTTCATCTTGAGTGTTAGGTCGAATGTTGCGATTGCTCCGTTATAGCCTATTGCTACAATGCCGTGACACTCATCGCCGTCCTTCAGTGGGTTAGTAGGGTTCTGGCATACGATGAAGTTGATGTAGTCTTCTTCAATCGACCATCCTTCGTACTGTATGAATACGCCCCATGACGAGCCGTTGTTCCACGATGCAAAGTTGCCGTCCTTGTCCATCTCGAAGCCACCGTACTGCTCGCTGTGGAAGGTGTAGGATTGTGTTAATCCGGTCTTTGGGTCGATGAGCTGGAAGAGTTCGTTCACTGCAAATGAGTTGGTCCAGTTGTTTGGACTGGTAGCTATAGCATCCTGCCCCCATTGGTAGAGTGCCATATCGAGTTCGTCGGGGTTGCATCCCAGCTGCTTGCATATCTCGCTGAACGAGAACTGTACGGTAGGGCCTTCGCACCACCCGGTGCGGGGCTCGTCTTCGATTACAGCCGAGAATTGTGCTTTCATGCTCGAAGGGATGAGCATGAGTGCTGTCAGCATCAATGATGTAATTAGTTTTTTCATACGCATTGATTTTCTTTTGTGTGTTGAACAATAGGTTAATTATATTTTGGTGGCAAATATACGAAAAACTTGGATATGATGCAACGACTTTGGCTATTTATTTTATTATTTGTAACAAAAAAACCTGCGGGCGACTTTCATTTTGCTCTGCCGGGCGCTTTCGCTTGTCGTGATATGTGTTTCTGCGAGTGCGCAGTCTCGACCCTGCGAGTGCGGAGTCTCGGCCTCGCGAGTGCGGAGTCGTGACGCCACCTGCATTGTCGGAAACGCAGCGATGTGCCTGGCTTTTGTCTGCTTTTCCAGAAAAAAGGACTCGGAATGTAGTGCCGTATGAAAATAAATTGCTAACTTTGCGGTCAGTAGATAACATTAAAACCTTTAATCAAATTCAAAAACACAAACTAACATGAAAAGACTTATACTGACGATCGCAGTTGCGTGCATAGGCGCGTTACAGGTCGATGCCCAGACAAAGCTGACCCTCCAAGCCGACAAGGCAGAGCGTGAAGTAAGCCCGACATTCTATGGCCTCATGACCGAGGAAATCAATTTCTCGTATGAAGGCGGTCTCTATTCTCAACTGCTGCGCGACCCTACGATGCAGGAACTTGGCGGCGGCCAGGGTGGCCAGCGCCGTGGCGGTCAGGGCTCAAGACCCCGCTACTGGACCCTCAGCGACTCGACTGCAGGCAATGTGCGTGTAGTCGGCACGGGTGGCATCAACTTCAACCTGAAGAAGTACCTGTCAATCGAGCTCAACCGCCAGGCCTCGATCGTCAACCCTGGCTTCTGGGGCATAGCCGTAAGGCCATCGACCACCTATCAGGGCGACGCATGGCTGAAGGGCAACGGACGTGTGACCGTGGGCCTGCAGTCGGCCGACGGCAGTGTGACCTACACCAGCCAGGACTTCAACATCAACAGCAACGACTGGAAGAACTATAAGTTCACATTTGATACGGCATCCGACATGCAACCTAACATCAACACACGGTTCTTCATCACGTTCCACGATGCAGGCAGCTATGCACTGTCATACCCGACCTTGTTCCCAAAGTCGGCAAAGACCTACAGCGTGAAGTCCGACTGGTTCCGCACCGACATCATGGACCTCCTGCGAGCCATGAAGCCTACATTCCTCCGTTTCCCGGGCGGCAACTATCTCGAGGGCAACAGGTTCAGCGAGCGGTTTGACTGGAAGCGCACCATCGGTCCGCTCACATCACGTCCCGGACACCGCAGCCCGTGGGGATACTGGTCAACCGACGGCATGGGCCTGCTCGAATTCCTCTGCTGGGCCGAAGAGTGTGGCGCAGAACCTATACTCGGCGTGTTTGCAGGATATGTGCTCGGAGGCGACTATGTAGAGGGCGAGGCTCTCGAACCATTCATCAAGGATGCACTCGACGAGATAGAATATGTCACCGGCGGTACCGACACCAAGTGGGGTGCCAGGCGTGCCCAGGATGGTCACCCCGCACCATTCAAGCTCACATACGTCGAAATCGGAAACGAAGACTTCTTCGACCGCAGCGGCAGCTACTCACACCGCTTCATGCAGTTCTACGATGCAATCAAGGCACGCTATCCACACCTGCAAATCATCTCGACACAAGACGAGCGCGCACTGCGTGGCAACGCAGAGAATCCGCAGGCAGTGAAGGTGGACGTAATCGACGAACACTACTACCGCAATGCCGAGGCAATGTTCCGTGCAGCAAACCAGTATGACAGCTACGACCGCAACGGACCAAAGATCTTCTGCGGCGAATGGGCCACTCGCGAGGGCGACCCTACAACCAACATGAATGCAGCACTGGGCGATGCCGCGTGGATGACATGTATGGAACGCAACTCCGACATAGTGGTGGCCCACTGCTACGCTCCGCTCTTTGTAAATGTGAACGAAGGAGGTATGCAGTGGAAGAGCGACCTCATCGGATATAATGCACTCACGTCGTTCGGCTCGCCATCCTACCATGCACAGTGCATGTTTGCACAAAACCTGGGCAACAAAGTGGTACCGATGCAGGCAACAGGCGTTCCGACCGTGGCAATGGGACGCGGCGAACCGGTTCCGCAACTCTATTACAACACCACCATCGACACAGCTACAGGCCGACTCTACCTCAAGGTCGTAAACATCGGTGCATCGGCTCAGGAGGTGAACATAGTGGTCGAAGGAGTGAAGGTCAAGGGCAAGGCCACAGTCACAACACTCAAGTCGGCACGCCCCGAAGACACCAACTCAATCGACAACCCACGCAACATAGTGCCTGCCACTGGCAGCGTGAAGGCATCAAACAACTTCAAGATGCAACTGCCTGCATACTCCATCACCGTGGTTGCAATGTAAGCAGACGGCACCTGCAGGTTCTCTTCCCGTCAGGACAATAAAGGTAAGAGTTTAACAATTATAAAAAGTATAGAATTATGATAAAGACAATAGCACTTGTGGCCATGATGCTCGTCGGGGGCATTTCGGCCCAGGCACAGGAGCGGCGACCCATCGACTCGCGGCATCCGATGTGGATGATTCACGTCGATGTGTGGAACAAGGCCGACCCTCAGAAAATCATCGACCTCATACCCGAGGACATACGTCCGTGGGTGTGTATGAACCTGTCGCTATCGTGCCAGTACGACACCGAACGCAATGTCTATAAGATGCCACAGAATGCCGTGAAGACCTACAAGTCGTGGGGCTCGGTGTGCCAGGCCAACGGCATGTGGTTCACGTGTCAGCCGGCAAGTGGCGGACACACACACATACAGGACGACGACCTCGAGACATTCGAATACTTCTTCACACATTATCCCAACTTCCTCGGATGGAACTATGCTGAACAGTTTTGGGGATTCGACGAACCGGGCGACAAGAGCTCCAGCTCACAGGCATCGCGCATAGCACTGTTTGCAAAACTGGTCGAGATGTCTCACAAGTATGGCGGCTTCCTCACTGTCAGCTTCTGTGGAAACATCTGGTCGCATCTGCTCAACCCCGTTGGCATGATGAAGCGCAACACCAACCTCTACAACGCATGTAAGAAGTATCCCGAGGCAATGCTGTGGCTGTATAAATACACCACATCATCGTGTTTCTACAACAACGAGAGTGTCACCATCTCGCCATTCATATCGGGCTTGGCCGCAAACTACGGAGTGCGCTACGACAACTGCGGATGGAACGGGGCACTCGATGCCATACTGGGCAGCGGACACGGCAAGAAATACCCCATTGCTGCTGGCATCGGTACTGTCATGGAACAGACCTGTGTCAACGGAGGTGCCGTGTGGGACGGCCCCGAACTGATATGGACAGAGGACATACAAAACCTTGGAAACACCAATGTCGATGGCTACACACGCCGCAACTGGGGCACATTCCCCGGATTCCGCAATGCGTGGATCGACATGTTCCGCAAGGTGATTGAAGGCACGCTCTACATCCCGAGCCGCAGCGAAGTGGTTGACGAGACAAAGATAGCGGTAGTGAACGACGTCACATCGGGCAACGACGAACAGAAGTATGCTGCATGGGGCGACCTCTACGACGGACTGTACAAGCAGGACGACCCTATGAACAGAGGTAACGGACAGTGGATGGACAACTTCTGCTACTTCAAGAAGACAGGACGCTATCGCACCATTCCTGTCACGATTGGCCTGTACGACCAGCTGGCCCGCACCATTCCGGTGAAGGTCAACAAGTCGTCGTATTCGTCGAGGTGGTCGTCGGTTACATCGAAGGTAGCCGAGTTCAACCGCCGATATCCGGAGGTGAGCAAGGGCGACCTCTTCGTTTCGCGTCATGGAAACCAGCTCATCACCTACACTCCTTACTCTTACTTCAACAAAAAACGCACTGCCACAGGTGCCGTGCCATTGCTCTACAACACCTGCGACAGCCTTATCCTCACGCTCGGTATGCTGGGCAGCGGAGCTGTGCGCGAGTATTCCGACCACATCGACTTCTATCTCAACAACTATCGCACCGACACCACGGCTAATGTCATTGAGCGCATCGTGATAAAAGGTGTGGCAAGCCAGCCGACCTACACCTTCAAGCGACGCGCAGAAGCCACTGGCTCGGTCAGCCAGCAATGGGACGAGGCCGACAGCACTTACACACTCACCGTACGCCACATGGGACCAGTCGATGTGAGCATCAGTTGTGCCGGCACGGCCACCGACCGCCTCACCGACTACCTCAGCTCCTCGCCGCTGTCGGCCGACCTGCCTCGACAACCCGACGAATACTACGGACCGGTCACAATCGAAGCCGAAGATATGGACTACAAGAGTGTCAACAGCTGTGTGACCGACCCTTACAACTGGTATCCTAACGTCTATGGACATGCCGGCAACGGATTCATCGATACCGGCACCAACACAGCCGGCTCCATACGTCACACCATGAAGATAGCCCATGCAGGCAGCTATAACATATACGTGAGATATATGCTCACATCACGTGCAGGCACTCTCGTTGCCATGGTAAACAATGTGCGTAAGACAATGCGTCTGGAAAAGACGGCGCAGAACGAATGGAAGCGCGCTTCTGTCACCGTGAACCTGAAGCAGGGCGCAAACACCATAGTCCTCAACAATACGGCCGGACTGTCAATGTATATCGACAACATCACTTATTCGCCTGCCGATGTGGCCGACGAGCAATATGCAATCACTGTGCGCGAAGCCAAGGGCGGTACCGTGGTGGCTCCCGACTCGGCAGCCGAGGGCGAGCAGGTGGTGCTGCATGTAGTACCCGACGAAGGGTATAAACTGTCGGGATGGACCATCAACCACGGACGCATTACCATCGTGGCCGACAGCATCTTCACCATGCCCGACGACAATGTGACCATCACCCCTCTCTTCTCCGACCTCACCGAGGTATATCGACTCAACTTCACCGGCGTGCTCGGTGGCACGATTCCTCCAGGATGGGTGGCTACACAAGAGAACAACGAGGTACATCAGTATCCTAATTCCTACTCGTCGGGTGCCCGCACCTTCGAGGGGTTCACCGGCTATCAAGGCAAAGCACTGTATTGGCGCGACGGAAGCCTGGAATACGGACGCCAGGCGGCCTATCCGCTCAGCCTCGAGCAGGGATGGTACCGGCTCACATTTGTCACTGCAGCATGGAAGGCTCGTCCACGCTACACAGCTAGCATACTGTCGGCTGCCGCAGGTGATGTTGTGGCCGAGTCGATTTCTTACCTCGCATTGCCTAATGCCGACGGAAACACCAGTGCCAACATTGCCTCGGCACGAAAGTATGAACTCGAGTTCTATATTGCCGAGACAGGACGCTATGTCATCAAGTTCACCAACCTCGATGCTGTGAACGGGTTCGACGAGTTCCTGCTGGCCGAGTGTTGGATCAACACCATAGATACTCCTGTTGGCATCGAATCGGTGGCTTCACACGATGCACGCAATGCAAATCCTGATAATATATATAATGTGTGGGGACAACGCACCACGGCCTCTGCACCAGGACTCTACATCATCGGCGGAAAGAAAGTGCTGGTTAAGTGAGAAATGAAGGGAAGTTAATGGGAAGTTGAAAGGAAGTTAAAAGGAAGATAAAGGGACGATACCTACAGGCAGTATCATACGTCCTTTTAACTTCCTGAGCGAACAAAGCGAGCGATAACTTCTCTTCCATTCCTTTCTATTCCTTGAGACTGAAGCACGTGGAACTTGCGAAAGCTTGCAAATTATTAAATATTCATACATTACTTCTTTATTACAACCTTTTTTTGTAACTTTGCAGCCGAAATCAATAGAAAGCAACGATATGACACAGATGGTAATCAACATTTCCGACCGTAGTCTTGTACCGGAACTGAAGAAAGTGCTGGGTCGAATGGGTGGTATTGAGCATATTCAGGTCATACGACATACCACTCAACCCTCAAAGCGCAAGAAGTTTCTGGCCGAGTTCACACATGCTGTGAGTCAAGCAAAGGACTTCAAGGAAGGAAAGACAGAATTTAGCACTTGGGAGGAGATGATGGATGAATTATGAGTTTCGTTTGTCTCCCGACTTCATAAAAGGAGTGAAGGCACTGTCCAAACGCTATCCCTCTTTGAAAGAAGACTTGAATGCTTTGCGACAAAGTCTTGCTGAGAACCCATATCAAGGTGTTGATTTGGGCAGTGGATTACGCAAGATAAGAATGAACATTAAAAGCAAGGGACGTGGCAAGGCAGGCGGAGCACGTGTTATTACGTTTAATGTAATTATATCGCAAAGCGACATGGTTATAGCGTTGGTTTATATCTATGATAAGGCCGATGCATCAAGTGTAAAGAATGATGTGATGAGAGATATTGTGAAATCAATGGATTTATAACATACACAGCTATGACAGCATTTACAAAACAGACATACATCCAGCGCCGACAGACGCTGAAGCAGAAGTTGGGCAGCGGACTTGTGCTCATCTTCGGCCACAATCAGGCACCGGCCAACTATCCGGCAAATGCCTACACATTCCGTCAGGACAGCTCCTTCCTCTACTACTTCGGTCAGAACCAAGAGGGACTGGTGGGAGTGATTGATATCGACAACGACCGCGAGTGCCTTATCGGCAACGATATCGACATCGAAGACATCATCTGGACAGGCTTCGTGCCGTCAATCCACGACCTCGCTCAGGAGGTAGGAGTCGAGCATTCGGCACCGATGGCCGAGCTGAAGAACATCGTCGATCGTGCCCGTAAAGCCGGACAAGAGATAATGTTCCTGCCACCATGCCGCCACGACCTCATGATACAGATAGGCGACCTCATGGGCATCCATCCGCTCCGTGTGCGCGAAGCTGCATCGGTGCGACTCATCAAGGCAGTGGTCGATATGCGAGCAGTGAAATCCGACGAAGAGATAGCAGAGATAGAGCGTGCCATGGCCATCGGCTACGATATGCACACCGCAGTGATGCGAGCCGTGCGGCCGGGTGTGACCGAGAAACAACTGGCAGGAATCATGGAGGGCATCGTGAGCAGCCGCGGCAGCAAGGTGTCGTTCCTCTCAATCGTCACCATGCACGGCGAGATATTCCATGGCGACCCATCGCTACGTCCACTCGAAGCCGGACGACTCCTGCTCTGCGATGCAGGTGCCGAGACGGTCAACAACTACTGCTCCGACAACACACGAGTGACACCAGTCAGCGGACGCTTCACACCACGTCAGCGCGACATATACTCAATCGTCGAAGCATGTCACGACCTCGTAATCGAGCGCGCACACCCAGGACTGAAATGGATGGACATGCACCTCGACGTGTGCCGACTCATGACCGACCGCCTCAAAGACCTCGGATTGATGAAGGGTAATACCGACGATGCAGTAGCAGCCGGAGCACATGCCATGTTCCTGCAACACGGACTCGGACACATGATGGGTATGGACGTACACGATATGGAAGGCCTCGGACAGGTATATGTGGGATTCGACGACGAGGTGCGCCCGTCAACACAATTCGGCACCGACTGCCTACGCTGCGGCCGACGCATCCAACCCGGATGGGTACTCACCGACGAGCCGGGCATCTACTTCATCCCCGCACTCATCGACAAATGGCGTGCCGAAGGACTGCACCGTGAGTTCATCAACTACGACCTGCTCGACACCTACCGCGACTTCGGTGGCATACGCCTCGAGGACGACATCCTCATCACCACCGACGGCTGCCGCGTGCTGGGTGAAAAGATTATACCATACCATATCGATGATGTTGAAAATATGAACCTACACTAACAGACCCAGGCCCCCCTCTTATCCCCCCAAGGGGGGAGGATAGACCCTCTCCCCAGCCCTCCCCCTTTATGGGGAGGGAGTGCCATCCGGGGAGAAGACCCCCTCCCCCTGCGGGTACTCCCCCTTTCAGGTGGGAGAGTCCATCCGGATGGAAATAAACAATCAACAATAAACAATCGACAATCAACAATCAACAATCGACAATCAACAATCAACAATCAACAATCAACAATCAACAATCAACAATCAACAATAACTGATTATGAAGAAAGCAATCATCTTCGGAGCACTCGTTGCTCTCACCGCTTCACTCTCGGCGCAGACAATCACCTTCCAGCGCCCGGAACCAAAGAAGCCACAATTCACTATCGTGAAAGAAATCCCAATCACCAGCGTCAAGAACCAGTCACGCTCAGGCACATGTTGGAACTACTCAACCCTCTCGTTCTTCGAAGCCGAGATACTGAAGAAGAGCGGCAAGACCTACGACCTGTGCGAGATGTTCGTATGCAACAAAAACTACATGGACCGCGCCATCGTCAAGGTGCGTATGCACGGCGACGCACAGTTCTCGCAGGGTGGTTCCGCCTACGATGTGCTCTATGTGCTCAAGACCTACGGCATCTGTCCTGAAGAGGCCATGCCGCTGCCAGGCACCATGTATGGCGACACACTCAACAACTTCAACGAGTTCTTCGCAGTGATGGAACCCTACGTCGATGCAGTAGCCAAATCGACATCGAAGACCATCACCACCACATGGCAGAACGGTCTGCAAGGCATACTCGATGCCTACCTCGGCCGTTGTCCTGAGACCTTCACCTACGAAGGCAAGACCTACGACCCCAAGTCGTTTGCCGCAAGCCTCGGACTCAACTGGAACGACTACATATCCATCACATCCTACACACACCACCCATTCTACGAGGAATTCCCCGTTGAGGTGCAAGACAACTGGCGTCAGCCAGGCTCGTGGAACCTGCCAATCGACGAGATGGCACGCGTCATCGACAACGCTATCATGAACGGATACACCGTGGCATGGGGCGGCGACGTGTCGGAGGCAGGATTCACCCGCGACGGACTCGCCATCCTCTACGACGAGAATCCTGAGCAAGGACTCGAAGGCTCCGACATGGCACACTGGCTCGGCCTCACTGCCGCACAGCGTCGTAGCGAAGTCATGGCCAAAGGCTTCGAAGCACCCGAGATGACACCCACACAAGAGCAGCGCCAGAAGGAATACGACAACTGGGAACTCACCGACGACCACGGAATGCTCATCTACGGAATAGCCCGCGACCAGAACGGCCGCAAGTGGTACATGGTGAAGAACTCATGGGGCGAGACAGGCTCATACAAAGGCACATGGTACATGACCGAGAACTTCATCGTGGCCAAGTGCATGGACTTCCTCGTCAACAAGAACGCCCTGCCTAAAGACATCGCAAAGAAACTCAAGCAAGCCAACGACGCACGATTTTAAGTAATGGATTCAACCTTCGCAAGTTCCACTTGCGAAGGTCTCAAGGAATAGAAAGGAATGGAAGAGAAGTTATCGCTGCGCTCAGGAGTTAAAAGGACGTATGATACTGCCTGTAGGTATTGTCCCTTTAACTTCCCTTTAACTTCCCTTTAACTTCTTTTAATTTCTTATTACTGACATGCGAAACTTATATAATTTATAATATATAATTTTGACCGCCCCCTCCCTGTCCATCCCGACATCTTCCTCCAATTTATGGTAGAGAGTTATCCGGATGAAAAGGGAGGGGGTCGTCTTTTTTTGAAAAAAACAGCACGTACGATTATAGATTCAGCCCCCATGTGGTAATATATAAGTAGAGAAACAAACTGCTGATGACTCACGACGAGGGGAAGTGACTATGAGCAAGAAGCAAGAAAGATACCAAAGACACAAAGTTACAAAGTTACAAAGTTACAAAGTTACAAAAAGTGCGGCTACCTTCGCAGGCTGCCGCACAAGCAAACTATTTCACAATTAATAACTTAAAAACTATTACGCTTATTATGCAGTGAGAACAATTATTCGATTCTGACCCAAAGCTCGTGTCCGCTGTAATAGGCAGCCTTGGCTTTGTTGATTATTTCGCCCAGAGCCACTTGTGAGAACCGCAGCATTTTGGCACTCTCGTCGTAACGGCATCCTACAAGTATGCATCCGCTCGTGTCT
>CAMHPM010000022.1 GCA_946187025.1 uncultured Prevotellaceae bacterium | reverse complement strand
CCTTCACAATTGTGATTTCTGTCTGTGGTTTGATATATTGTTTCATAATAGCCTTTATTTAATGAATAATTAATAATGAATAATGAATAGCGGATGCTTTCCATCCGACTCTTACTTCACCAGCACTTTTTTGCCACCGATGATATTAATACCGCGTTGCAGGCTGTTCACACGCTGACCCTGGAGGTTGTAAATAACTCCCTCGCCTTCGGAGAGGGCTGGGGTGAGGTTCTTAATGCCTGTAGCCTCTGCGTCATCGAAGTAGAGGCGGATGCCCTTGACGTCGCCGCCACCAGTAATCTGGCTCAGGTCGATATAAGCCTTATACTGACCAGTAGTAGCAGTTGCACCGGTTTCAAGAATGTAAATCCTGCCACCGCTCAGGACGCCACAGTTGCCGTTCACTGGCACATCTACAGAAGCAGATTCTGTGTTACCAACAAGGCCATTAGCTGAGGTAGCAGCTGTATATACTCCGCTTGTGTAGGTAGCCACGAACTCGTCGCTTGTAGCCTTAAAGATATAAGGAACACCAGCTGTAGCTGTTGTGCTTCCTGTTTCTGCAATTGTGATGCTGTTTTCATCCTTACCTGTGATGCTGTAAAGGGTAGCACCTGTCACTGTTGCAGAGTATGGGAGACAGATAGTTCCATAATTGCCTGAAGTTACGGTACGGGTGTATTTATTGGTGTATGTAACAGTGATAGAGCTGATATTCTTAGTAGCAGTAGCACTCAATTTAACTTCTCTTGATAATCCAGTCCAAGTTGAGCCACTGAGAGTTCCTACAGAGGCATTATTAAAATTAGCACCTGTTGTTACAATTTTAGTAATTACATAACCGACAGGAACAGTGAATGTTGCTGCACTTTCATTATAGAATCTCAAAGTCTTATCTGCATCCCACCAACGGTATCCATTTCCAGAAGTTACGGAAGTTACCATAGTTACATTACCTGCTGTCCAAGTTGCGTCATCTGTTTCATAACCTGATGACACTAAAGTAACACCAGAGCCATAATCTTCAGAATTGTTTCCTGCGTTTACAAAGTCGAATACACCATCGGTTACAGCGAAGTTAACTGTGATATCGTAAGTTGCAGTATTAATTACTTCATACTTATCAGTGTAGCTTACTGTAATAGTTTTATTTCCTGAAGTACTCATATCTGGGTCTGAGAATACAGCATCGGAGGTGACCACCTGTTCACTATCATCACCCATTATGGCAGTAACAACAATTCCCTCATGAGTAAAAGTTTCACCTTGGTTGAATGTTGTTTTATATGTTCCAGAAAGAACAATGCTTTTAACACCATCGGCCGGCGTAGCAGATGACGATGCGTATGTAATTGAGATACCCGTAGGACGTACTTGAGCGTCAGATTTTATTGAGACACTATTATTATTGCCACTCCATGTAGCAGTTCCTGCAGTGCTATTAATGGTCCATCCTGATGGTGACCCAAACTTTGAAATGGAGTTACTGCCAGTTCCTGTAGGCCCTGAAATTACAATCGATTTAATTACATATCCAGTAGTTGCTTCAAAATTCACTACATGTCCTGCATAAAAACGAGGTGAACTTATATAACTGCTGTTAACAGCCGTAGCAGAACTACCTTGTGTCTGCGTAATTGTTACCACATCATTAAGTGTCCATGTGATGTGATCTGTGTCATAAGAGCCTTTACTCAGATCTACGTTTGCTGTTACATCAGCCCACGCACTCATGCTTATCATGCCAACGCACAACAAGCACATTAGTTTAAGTAATTTTTGTTTCATTTCTTTTTTGGTTTTATGTTAAAAAATTGAGTTAATTAAAGTCTTCTTTTCTCTTCCCACGCATGGGAAGAATACAAATCCGATGCAAAGTTACGGATTAATTCCGAACGTTGCAAACGATTTTGCATTTATTTTGGGATTCTATGTATTTTTTGAGTCAACGGGCCACGAAGGACTCAACTCAACATGCAATTCACAATTTCTGCATGTGCATTCACAATAAAGTCAACATCAGTTCTATACATTCATACATAACAATTCATGGCTAATTCATGGACATTCGTGTTTTACTTTTAACACAAATTACCACGAATTAGCCATGAGCATTTGTGTTCATGATAAAACACAAGACATTGCATGTCGAAGAAGAAAAACCTTGCACTCCTGCACTAATTTCACTGCACACGCACAAGAAAAGTTGTTCACACGCGTACTAATTCTTTAATTTGTGGTGCAAATTTAATAATTTGTGGTCAGGAATTTAATAATTTGCAGCACAAATTATTAAATTTGCACCACAAATTAAAGTTTTCTTCTATACTCGAGACAAAATACTTGTACGCTCACAACAAAATTCTTATACACGCACATAAATAAAACTTATGCATCTCTGCGTTCAACAAAGAACAACCAATACATGAATAATTGAAGATTATCCATCCAGTACATAATCTGATAAATCTGTTTAATCGTTCCTAAAGGGAACTTGTTTAGAACATGCACCTGCGGTGTAATGTGCAACATGCAAAAGGTCCTGACGAACAAATGTTCATCAGGACCTTCCGATTGTTGCGGAGGTTGGATTCGAACCAACGACCTCCAGGTTATGAGCCTGGCGAGCTACCAACTGCTACCACTCCGCGATGTAAGCCTCAATCTCTCAAAGCGGGTGCAAAGGTACGAAGTTTCTGCGACATGACAAAACTTTTTTGCAAAAAAATGCAGTTTTAACATGAAAAGGGGATGTGGTAAGTGATGTAATATATGGCTGTAAGCAAAAAAAATGAAGAATAAGCGTCGCTGATGAAAGGAGGTTCTTGCACTAAAAAAAAACGATTTAATCAGGCATCACACCCCGTTTACCCATTTTTGAGTATTGCCCGCGTAGCGAAATCGTCGTAACTTTGCAGCCGAAATCAGAGCCCAAGGGGAAAGGCCCCTCCAGCCTCCCCCAGCCCCTCCAAGGAGGGGAGCCTGACCATCCGGATGGAAATGAACAAATCGTAAATGACCCAATATAATTAAATAGGAACCTTTTGGAACAGCGAGTGCAGAGTGAAGTTTACTTCAACTATGCCGAGTCGTGACAAAAGCGAACGAAGTTAAATAGTAAATTCGTAAATAGTAAATAAGATGTTGAAACTATTACAGACAATGATCATGGCAGCTGCGTTGACCGCACCGGTCGATATGGCGGCACAGCAGTCGGGCGAGAAAACATCGCGTCTGTCGCTCGGCGGATATGGCGAAGCAATGATGACCCGCAACTTCTACAGCGACAATATATATAGGTACACACGCGCGAGCGACCATAAGGACGACGGAAGCCACGGACGCTTCGACTTGCCTCACGTGACACTGAATATCGGCTACGATTTCGGTCACGGATGGACTATGGGCAGCGAGATTGAGTTTGAACATGGCGGCACGGAATCGGCCGTGGAACTTGATGCCGACGAGGCTGGCGAGTATGAGGCCGAGACCGAGAAGGGCGGCGAAGTGGCACTCGAGCAGTTCTGGATCAACAAGAGGTTCGGAAAGGGCGAGTTCAACATCAAGGCCGGAGAGATTGTCGTACCGGTGGGTGCTACCAACAAATATCACATGCCTACCGAGTTCTTCACCTGCTACCGTCCTGAGGGCGAGAACGCACTGTTGCCTTGCACGTGGCACCAGGTTGGTGTGTCACTGTGGGGACGAGTGAAGGACTGGCGCTACGAGGTGCAGTTCCTGTCGGGTCTCGACTCTGAGCGTTTCGGCAGCCACAGTTTCGTACACTACGGAGCCACAAGTCCTTACGAGTTTAAGATTGCCAACAACTACGCAGGTTCGCTGCGTATCGACAACTATAGCATCCCGGGTCTGCGCCTGAGTGTGAGCGGATACTATGGCAGCACATTCAAGAACACACTGCGAAGCATCGGCACACGCTACAGCGACACACGCGGCAACCTGGCCATCGGTGCGTTCGACTTCATGCTCGACCGCTGGAACTGGATCGTTCGCGGAAATGCCGACTACGCACACCTGAGCGACCACGCACAGATCACTGCGTTCAACAAGGCATTCCCTACTCACACCGGTCAGGACGGAAGTCCGTCGAAGCATCAGCCTGTAGCCAAAAACGCCTACAGTGTGGGCATCGAAGCCGGATACAACGTGATGTCGCAGGTGGAGAAATACCGCGACACACAGAACCTGTATGTCTTCGGACGCTTCGAGAAGTACAACGCCTACGCAGCCGGCAACCAGAAGTCGGCCTACGGATGGTGCGACAACACACGCCTGGCCTTCGGCCTCAACTACTACCCAGTGAAGGAAGTGGTGGTAAAAGGCGAATGGAGCGAGCGATTCCTCAAGAGCCAATACAACAACGAACCGAGCGTAACTATCGGCGTGGCATACTGCGGATGGTTTTTGTAAAAAACCTCCCCTAACCCCTCCCAAGAAAACCTCCCCTAACCCCTCACAAGGAGGGGGATAGACCCTCTCCCCAGCCCTCCCCCTTTATGGAGAGGGAGTGCCATCCGGAAGGAAATAACCAAATAGTTAAATAGTACATAAATAGTAAATAGTAAATTCGTAAATAGTAAATAAGATTAAGATTATGAAAGCAAACAAACTACTTTTTGGCCTTGCTATGCTGGCCACAGCTACGTTCGCATTCACTGCATGTGGTGACGACGATGACCCAACTCCAAACAACGGAGGAAACAACAATGTGACAGAGAAGGAGGCATTCCTTCAGAACACCAACAAGAACTTGGTAAACGAGACAATCCTGCCTATTTACACTGCACTGATGAACTCGAACGCCGAGCTCGTTGAAGCAATCGGCGAGATGGAGACACAGGCCGACGTAAACGAAGCTTGCGACCTCTGGAAGAAAGCTCGTCAGTACTGGGAGCAATCAGAGGCATTCCTCTTCGGTGCCGCTTCCGACTACGGAATCGACCCTCACACCGACACATGGCCGTTCGACCGCGCTGCATTCGACAACTACATCAGCCGCTATCCAGACCTTGCCGACAACGAGGCAGCACAGGCTATCGTGGGCGAAGCAATCGCAACAGGTCAGAGCCTCACTGGCTTCCACGCTGTTGAATACCTGCTCTTCCGCAACGGACAGCCACGCCAGGTAGCCGACATCACTCCTGCCGAGGTATGGTTCTGCCAGACAGCAGCCGAAGACCTCTACCTCAACTCCATCATGCTCGTTTCTTCATGGGGTGGCAAGGTGAACGACGAAGAACAAGAGATGCTCGACGATGCAGAGTTTGAGTCATCGATCAACTACGGCGAAAACATCATCAACGCAGGTAAGGCTGGTTCAACCTATCCTACAGTCACAGCAGGTGCCGTTCAGATTCTCGAAGGTTGCCAGAACATCGTTGACGAGGTTGCACACTCGAAGATTGGTCACCCTTACACCGGTGAGGACGTGAACTACATCGAGTCGCCACACGCCTACAACTCAATCCAGGACTTCATCGACAACGTTCTCTCATGCGTTTACACCCTCAACGGAGGCATAGGTAAGGACAAATCATATACAGCCACATCACTCACAGCCTATGCGATGGCACACCATCCAAAGGAAGCAGCAGCAGTGAAGGCCGCTGTCGAGAATGCACTGAGCAAGGTAGGTGCCATGAAGCGCCCGTTCGTGCTCTACTATCAGGACAAGTCGGCCGGCGAAGCAATCGAGGCACTCGAGGCATTCGACTCTGCACTGGGTGAACTGAAAGAAGCACTCAACGACTAATCCATACATTTACAGGAAAGTAAAACCATAATAAGCCATATAAATATATCTAACTTTGGTGGGCTCCAAGTGGCGTGATGTCACTCGGAGCTCTAGCCAGCTAAAAGAGTATCAACTTAACAATTTGACTATATGGACATGAAACAAATCACAATCTACAGTCTTATGCTTGCATCGGGCATGTTGCTCACAGCATGTCACGACGACAGCGACAGTCCTGAAACACCTACAGTGGAACCCGAGTTGAGCGAAGAGTACTACTCGGGCGGCAAGCTCGGAACAGTGTTCAACGCTACATCGTTTGCCTACGAGCAGCCTACACCTGCATGTGACAACGAAGCCTTCTCTTATCTGTTTAAGAAGGGCGAGACCATCTTCGAGCGCGACTTCGTGCAGACCGACGGAACAGCCTTCTCGGGCCTCGGTCCGGTGTATGTGCGCAAAGGTTGTCTCTATTGCCACCCATCCTACGGACATGGCAAGCGCCAGACAGAGTATCGCGAATCGACTATGGGCAACGGCTACCTGCTCGTGGTCTATGACAAAAAGACCGATGCCTATATCCGCTCGGTTGCAGGTATGCCTCAGACGGGAGCCGTGGCACCATTCAAGGCACCTATCGACGAGAAGCAGATCAAGATCGACTGGAAACAATACACCGACGAGTGGGGCAACCGCTTCCCCGACGGCGAGACCTACAGCCTCATCTACCCTGAGGTCACAATACCTTACACTGCATTCTATGCACCGGTGGTGGTCAACCGTGGCGGCACAAACATCGAGATACCAGCCGACCAGTACGACGAGAACATAGGCGTGAAGCTCGAATCGACCATCGGCATCTATGGTACAGGCCTTATCGACGCCATCCCTGACGAAGATATTACAGCCCAATGGAAGGCCGAGAGCGACTACTTCAACTCAATCGGCCGCACCGATGCCCTCAACCCCGGCTATTGGAGTCAGGCCGATGGCGACTGGGTGAGCAAGTATAAGGGCTTGACAGGTATCGAATACGTACGCCGGTACACTTATGCCATGTCGCGCGGACCGGTGCTCGACGCAGCAGGAGCCAATGCGATATGGAACATCACCAACGTGACACGCAGCGACCGCCGCTACAACTACCTCGACCTCAACTTCAACGCAAAGGCACAGACTCTCTCCTACTATGCACAACGGTCGTCGCAAGACCCCGAAGTGCAGGCTGTGTTCTACAACTACTATCCCGAGGCTAACCTGACGGGCGATGTAGAGAAAGACATCTACACATTCCTCACTCGCAACGACATCGCGCCCGAGATGACCGACCTCGACTACAAGTCACTCATGGTATGGCACCGCGGACTTGCTGTTCCGGCAGCACGCAACCTGGATGATGCCGACGTGCAGCGCGGCAAGCAGCTCTTCACCGAGATAGGTTGTGCCACATGTCACCGTCCGTCGTGGACCACAGGCGACGACGAGTTGCATGACCCTAACGGCATGTTCTCGGGCGACGACATGCCTCGCTACCCACATCAGAAGATATGGCCTTATACCGACATGGTACAGCATCGGCTCCACATGGTCAACGACATCCGCACCGGATGGTGCCGCACCACTCCGCTTTGGGGCCGTGGCCTGTCGAAGCTCTGTACCGGAGCCGAGGACCGTCTGCACGACTGCCGCGCTCGCAACACGCTTGAAGCCATCATGTGGCATGGTTCGGCCGAATCAGACGCACGTCAGTCGCTCGTGAAGTTCCGCGAACTGTCGAAGAGCGACCGCGATGCCGTGATCAAGTTCATCGATGCCATCTGATATGAATGTAATCTCAAAGGAAAAAGGAAGGCGCCACCTTCCTTTTTTCTTTATCTTGTTAATAATAAAATGCGCCCTTTGTTTATAATAAAAAGCAACCTTTATTCGTTATAAAGACATGAAACACATCTCTTTCATTCTGCTTGGCATCATAGTAGTGGTGCTCATTGCAGCCACCATACTCGAGAAGGCTTATGGCACACCGTTTGTCACAAGTCAGATCTACGGTTCGTGGTGGTTCATCGCCCTGTGGGCCGCACTGGCAGTCAGTGCCATGTGCTACATGTATCAGCGTCGGCTGTTCCGTCGTCCTGCCACCATGTTGCTCCATCTGTCGTTTGCGCTGATATTGGCAGGAGCGCTCACCACCCATTTCTGCGGCGTGCAAGGCACCATTCACCTGCGCAAAAGCGAGACGACCAACGCATACATCAACCGCGAATCGCAGATGATGGAGATGCTGCCCTTTGCCCTGACGCTGAAGGAATTCAGGCTGCACACATATCCCGGCACACAGTCGGCCATGGATTATGAGTCGGTGGTAGAGGTAAACAACATGAACGACATCAATATCATTCCGCAAACCGAAGATACTGCATCGGCAACACCCGCATTCACTATCAGCATCGGCAACAACACCATGCATATCTCGATGAACAACATAGGCACCCACCGCCACTACCGCTTCTACCAGTCGGGCTACGACCCCGACCTCGGCGGCACGTATCTCTCTGTCAGCTACGACCCGTGGGGCATCGGCCTCACCTATACAGGATACGCACTGCTGCTCCTTTCGATGATACTGCTCATGGTGCTGCCACGCGAAGGCTTCCGCCGTATGTTGCGAAGCAAGTCGCTGTCGGCCCTTACTCTGTTTGTCATGCTTTCGGCCACATCGGTGCCGGCTCATGCCGAGACGTCGCCTAAAGTGTTGCCAGCCGATGTAGCAGCCAAGTTCGGAGAGTTGTACGCTTACTACAACGGCCGTATCTGTCCGCTGCAGACGGTGGCCATCGACTTCACGACCAAGCTGCACGGTTCAGCCACTTACAAGGGATTCACAGCCGAGCAGGTGTTCACCGGATGGATGTTCTTCCCAACCACATGGACCGACCAGCCTTTCATCAAGATAAAGAGCGGCAAGGTGCGCCAGTTGCTGGGCATCGACGGCCGCTATGCCTGCTACGACAACTTCTTCGACCACGGTTCCTATCGCCTCGACTCGCTCCTGGCCGATATTCACTCGGGACAAGACGTGGCCGACTCGCGCGGCATTGCCGAGGCCGACGAGAAGATGAACATACTGCTCATGCTCTTCAATGCCGAGTTGCTGAAGATATATCCGGTTGACGGACACACCATCACATGGTATTCGCAGGGCGACAACCTGCCGACCGACTTGCCACACGACCAGTGGTTCTTCATCAAACACTCGATGGACTATATAGGTGAACTGGCAACGAAGGGAGCGTATGGTGAGTTGGGCGAGACGCTCGTCAAGATAAAGAAATATCAGACGAAGACGGCCGGAGCCTCGCGCCTTCCGTCGGACACACAGTTTGATGCCGAGATGCTCTACAACCGCATCAACTACACCAAGCCGCTGGCCATGTTGCTGCTCACCCTGGGCATCATCCTGTTCATCACAGGGTTGGTACTCACCGCACGCGGAGCAGTTATGCCACGATGGCTCGATGCCGTGTTTTTGGCAGTAGCCGTGCTGTGCCTCATCTATCTGGTGATGTTCATCACGTGGCGTGCCATCGCGTCGGGCCACTTCCCTTTGGCCAACGGCTACGAGACGATGGTGTTCATGTCGGCCTTGAGCCTTGTGCTCACCATCTGCCTGTGGAGGCGTCACAGCCTGATGCCGTCGTTCGGATTCATCATGTCGGGTCTCACGCTGCTCGTAGCCATGATGGGACAGTCGAATCCGCAAATCACGCCGCTCATGCCAGTGCTGTCGTCGCCGTTGCTCAGCATCCACGTGTGTGTCATCATGGTGGCATATACCCTGCTGGCATTCACCGCACTCATCAGCATCGCCACACTTGCAGGGCCACAGAAGGTGGCTGCTCAGCTCACACGCATGTCGCAACTCATGCTCTATCCCGCCCTGTTCCTCCTCACCGCCGGCATCTTCATCGGTGCCGTATGGGCCAACATCAGTTGGGGACGCTATTGGGGCTGGGACCCTAAGGAGGTGTGGGCCCTCATCACG
Organism: uncultured Prevotellaceae bacterium; assembly: GCA_946187025.1. Lineage (GTDB taxonomy): Bacteria > Bacteroidota > Bacteroidia > Bacteroidales > Bacteroidaceae > Colivivens. The sequence continues at coordinate 2,016 of CAMHPM010000022.1, read as the reverse complement.
ATGATGGTATATGCCCTGCCGCTCCATCGCGAGTCGATTGCCTGGTTCCGCCAGCCGCGCCACTACCACCTCTACATGCTGCTGGCCTTCCTTTCGGTCATCATCACCTACTTCGGTGTCAACTTCTTCCTCGGAGGGATGCACTCGTATGCCAGTTAAAGGGAATAGCCCCCTCCCTGCTCCCCCAAAGGGGGAGTGATAGGCCATCCTGATGGAAATAGATAAATCGTTAAATAGTAAATCACATAGGATTCTCAATGAACAATAAAGCAAACAAAGACTGCGCCATCATCGTGTCGGGCGGAATGGATTCGGTTACGATGCTCTACGAATATCGTGATCGCATAGCCCTCGGCATCTCGTTCGATTACGGCAGCAACCACAACAGCCGTGAAATTCCGCTGGCGCGCCTCCACTGCGAGCGTCTGGGCATCCGCCACATTGTCATTCCACTTCAGTTCATGCCACAGTATTTCCGTTCGTCGCTGCTCGAAGGGGCCGATGCCATACCATGTGGCCCATACGATGCCGAGAACATGGCATCGACCGTAGTGCCGTTTCGCAACGGCATCATGCTTGCCATAGCATGTGGCATAGCCGAGAGCAACGGGCTGAGACAAGTGATGATAGCCAACCACGGCGGCGACCACAACATCTACCCCGACTGCCGGCCGGAGTTTATCGATGCCATGAGTCGGGCCACATCGTCGGGCACCGACACACATGTCGCCATCTTTGCTCCCTACACCAACCTGAGCAAGGCCGACATAGCCCGCCACGGCAAACAACTGGGCATCGACTACAGCCAGACATGGTCGTGCTACAAAGGCGGCGAGCACCATTGCGGTCAGTGTGCCACATGTATCGAACGACGTGAAGCACTGGCACAGGCCGGCATTGACGACACCACCATATATCGCTCTACACCGAGTTGACCATCAGTCTCTTTCCGCGACATAGGCATATACGTAAAAACGACTGCGCACTCGCGGGCCTGAGACTGCGCACTCGCGAGCCTGAGACTGCGCACTCACAAAAAACAAACACGCCGACGTTTCTGATTCGTCGGCGTGTTTGTTCTGTCTTATACCCTTGTTCATAGTCAAAAATTCACTCACGGCAGTGCACAATGCCCGGCAAATGTAGCAGGCTGTGCATCGTCCTGAGCCACACGCAGCAAGTCGTGGCGCGGCACCTCGACCGGTCGTGTCATGAATTCCGGCACGTTGTAGCTCTTGAAGAACTGATGGTAGAACCGCGGCGAACGTTGTGGCAGTTGGAAAGCACGATGTGCCCGTCCGTCGGTGTCGAAGTAGCAGATGTATGGTCGCGAGTAGTTGGAGTCGTCGCGTCGCGACGAGAATATAATCCAGCGTCCGTTGCTCGACCACGTGTGGTATGAATCGGCCACAGGCGAGTTGGCTGCATCGAGCAGGCGGAACGACAGCGGCAGTGAGTCGGCAGGCTGGCTGAGGTCGATCACAGCAAGGTCGGCCGAATGGTGCCAGATGTGGAAATTGCCGTAATCGGCCAGGCCGAACAGAAGGTAGCGGCCATCGGGCGACACACGCGGCAACGAAGCACTCTTGCCTATTGCACGGGCATTGAAGACGGTATCGGCAGGGCCGAACGTGAGGGTAGCAGCCGAAAACCTGCGACGGCAGATGTTGTATTTGAGGTCTTGGTAGGCACTGTCGAGCTCGGCATCGATATTATCGCTACGCTGCTCATAATGTGCCGACGTGTAGTAGAGGGTCTGGCCGTCGGGGCTCCAGCAAGGGAACGACTCGTACTCATCACGACGGCTGCCGAGGTCATAAACCTGGTTCTTGTTAATGTCGTAGAGGATGAGGTCGCTGCCGAAATCGATTACCTCCACCTTCTGTGCATCGAGTGTGTGGAACACCTGCCCCGTGGCGTTCACCGAATAGGCAATGAGGGGCAGCGAGGGGTGCCATGCCGGATAGGCTCCGGCATTGAGGGTGCTGTCGGTCTTGAGTCCCACCTTATGCAAGC
>CAMHPM010000021.1 GCA_946187025.1 uncultured Prevotellaceae bacterium | reverse complement strand
CCGTTCGAGCCGGTGATGCATATCATCTTGGCATCGGTGTAGCGTCCTGCAAACTCGATCTCTGATATGATAGGTATGTTTTGTGCCTTGATTTTCTGCACCATCGGTGCCTTGTCGGGGATGCCCGGACTTTTTATCACCTCGTCGGCCGAGAGTATGAGCTGCTCGGTGTGGCGGCCTTCTTCCCACTCGATGCCGTATTGGTCGAGTTGTTGTTTGTATTGGTCTTTGATTGCCGACATGTCCGACACGAACACGTCGAAGCCCTTCAGCTTGGCCAGTACGGCGGCTCCTGCTCCGCTTTCGGCTGCTCCAAGTATTACTATGCGTTTCATTGTTATCGTATTTTCAGTGTTATGATGGTGACGGCTGCAAGCAGTATGGTCACAATCCAGAATCGAATGGTTATCATGTTTTCGTGCAGCGGTGTGGCATTACGTTTGCACAGATATTTTGCGTCGGGCAGCAGTTGGCTCGGCAGCACACGGAAGTGGTCGTGGATCGGTGCACGACGGAATACACGTTGCTTCACACCGCGGCGGTTTCCGCGCTTGGCATACCATACTTGCAGTATCACCGACACACTTTCCATGAGCCATACTCCGCAGAGTATCGGTATGAGCAGCTCTTTGTGAATGATGACGGCGGTGACTGCTATCACTCCGCCGATGGCCAGCGAGCCGGTGTCGCCCATGAAGACCTTGGCTGGGAAGGTGTTGTACCAGAGGAAGCCGATGAGGGCTCCTACAAATGCACAGAGATATACCACAATCTCTTGTGAGCCAGGTATGTACATCACGTTGAGGTAGCTGGCGTAGTGTATGTGTCCCGACACGTAGGCCAGGATGCCGAGGGCAGTGCCGATGATGGCGGCATTGCCCGTACACATGCCGTCCATGCCGTCGTTGAGGTTGGCTCCGTTGGACACGGCTGTGATTACGAATGTCGTGACGAGTATGAAGAGAATCCATCCGCAGGCGCGTTTGGTCTTACCGTCGGATATCCAGTCGAATGCTTCGTAATAGTCGAGGTTGTTGTTTTTGAAGAACGGCACGGTTGTCACGGTCGATTTGCGTGCTTCGCTCTTGTGATAGACCACGGTCGATGATTGGGTCGATGTCTCCACGTTTTCTCTCACCACGGCTTGCGGCGACAGCCATAGTGCAATGCCCACCACGGTACCCAATGCCAGCTGTCCCAGCAGCTTGTAGCGTGGCTTGAGGCCGTCTTTGTTGCCGCGCAGCTTGATGAAGTCGTCGAGGAAGCCGAGGAGGCCGAACCATAGGATGGTGATGATGAGCAGGTTGATGTAGATGTTGTCGAGGCGGCCGAGCAGCAGGGCCGGGATGACCACGGCTCCGACGATGATGACTCCACCCATCGACGGAGTGCCTTGCTTCTGGACTCCATAGGGGTCGATGGCGGCATCGCGGGCCGACTCCAGATGGCGCTTGCGCTTCATGAAGGTGATGAAGCTCTTGCCAGCCCACATCGAGATGAGCAGGGCGAGCATGAACGCCAGCAGCGAGCGGAATGATATGTAGCTCCACATGCCGGTGCCCGGCAGGTTGAACTGTTCGAGATATTGTGAGAGGTAGTATAGCATTTTCTTCTTGTGGTTGGTTGCTTTGGTTGGTTTACATTTTTTCTTTCATTCCGGTGCCTGGCGGGTTGTCTGTCTGCGAGTGCGCAGTCGCGGGCTTGTGAGTGCGCACTCTCGGGGCTGAGAGTGCGCACTCGTTTTTCCGAGGATGCCGGGACGGCTTGTGTCATACCTGGCAAATCTTCAGCACTTCCTCCTTGTCGTCGAAGTGATGTTTCACTCCTTTTATTTCCTGATAGTCTTCGTGACCCTTGCCGGCAATCAGTATCACGTCGCCTTTCTGTGCCATCATGCAGGCCGCACGTATGGCTTCGCGGCGGTCGGCTATTGTCAGCACATGGCGCATCTGCTCGGCATCGAGCCCGGCCACCATGTCGTTGATGATGTCCTGGGGTTCTTCAAACCGTGGGTTGTCGCTCGTGATTATGACCTGGTCGCTCTGGCGCACTGCCTCCTGGGCCATGAGCGGGCGCTTGCCCTTGTCGCGGTTGCCGCCGGCTCCACACACGGTGATGACACGACCCTTGCCCTCGAGCACTCCGTGTATGGCGCTGAGTACATTCTCCAGCGCGTCGGGGGTGTGGGCATAATCGACTATGGCCGTGTAGCCGGCCGGGGCGTTGATTGCCTCCAGGCGGCCGCTCACCGGACGCATCATGCTCATTGCCACCAGCACCTCGTGAGGGTCCTGGCCCAGCATGACTGCCGCTCCATATACTGCAAGCAGGTTCGACACGTTGAATCGGCCTATGAACTGCACACCGACCTCCTGTCCGCAGATGTCGAGGTACATGCCCTCGAAGTGGCATTCGATGATTTTTGCCTTGAAGTCGGCCGCCTGCTGCACCGAGTAGGTCTTGACCGTGGCACTGGTGTTTTGCATCATCACCATGCCGTGCTTGTCGTCAAGGTTGGTGATGGCAAATGCCGATGCAGGCAGATTGTCGAAGAACTGCTTCTTGGCACGCAGGTAGTTGTCGAATGTCTTGTGATAATCCAGGTGGTCACGTGTTATGTTGGTGAAGATACCTCCGGCAAACGTGAGTCCGCCGATGCGGTTCTGTACGATGGCATGTGAGCTGACCTCCATGAACACATAGTCGCACCCTGCATCGACCATTGCAGCCAGCAGGCGGTTGAGTGTTACGGGGTCGGGCGTGGTGTGCTCGGTCGGTACGGCCTGGCCGTCGATGTAGTTCACCACGGTTGACAACAGACCAGCCTTGTATCCGAGCTGTCGGAACATGTTGTAGAGCGTGGTGGCAATAGTTGTCTTGCCGTTGGTGCCGGTCACACCCACGAGCTTCATCTTCGACGACGGGTTGCCGAAGAATGCCGAAGCTATGCAGCCGGTGATGTGTTCGGAGTTTTCCACACGGATATAGGTCACCTCCGGGTCGATACTCTCTGGCAGCTGTTCGCAAACGATGGCTGCTGCACCCTGCTCGATGGCCTTCGGTATGAAACGATGGCCGTCGGCCTGTGTGCCGCGAATGGCAATAAACAAATGCCCGCTGCCTATCTGTCGCGAGTCGAGGTTCACATCCTTGATGTCGCGGTCGGTTGTGCCGATGACCTCAAGTGGTGTTATGTTGCTGATTAAATCGTTTAGTTTCATCTTTTATATGTTATTCGTTAGTCAATTCTATCTCCACGGTCTTGTTGGCTTCGGTCTTCGTGCCGGCAGCCACACTCTGGTGCTTCACATGTCCCACACCGGTGGCTCTTGCCTTCATGCCGCGACGTTCGATTTCGAATACCGCATCGCGCAGCCCCATGCCCACAAGGTTAGGCAGGTGGTCGATGTCGTTGTCGCTGATGCTGAAGATCACATTGTTGCCTTCGGTCTCGGCCTCTCCCATGTCGCCCTTCTCTGTGGCAGGAGCGGTGGCGTTGATGTTGAGCTCGCCCAGCACATATCGTGCAGCACCTACATCGCCTTTCTTCACCTCAGGCATATATACGGCCAGGGTATCTATGGCACGGCTCAGGTCGCTCGTCACAGCATTGGCATACACGCTTTCTGCAATCTTCTTGAACACAGGGCCGGCCTGTCCGCCACCCGATGCCAATCCGTACTTCAGGCGGATGGCAACGATGCAGGTGTATTGAGGGTCTTCGGCAGGGAAATAGCCGCAGAAGCTCACGAGGTGGCCGCCGCCCTTGTAGCCGCCCTTGCCACCTACCTGTGCCGTTCCGGTCTTGCCGGCCACGGTGAAGAACTTGCTGCCGGCTCGCTTGCCTACACCTTCCTTCACCACTCGCACCAGTATCTCGCGAATCTGCTCGATGGCTTCGGGGCGTGCTATCTGCTCTTTCAGCACTTTCACAGGCATCGTCTCTATCGTCTTGCCGTTTTCCTGCACTTCCTTCACAAACCGCGGGCTCACCATCTTGCCGTTATTGGCTATTGCATTGTAGAAGGTGACGGTCGAGATTGGTGGAATCTGGGTCTCATATCCTATCGACATCCATGCCAAAGCGGTCTTCGACCAGTTGCTGCGATCGGGTTTCGGCATACGTATCACCGGTACGGCCGAACCGACAAACGGCAGCTGAAGGTCTGCACCGATGCCGATGCGGTGAAGTCCTTCGACGAATTTCTCAGGGTTGTTGTGATAGCGGCCGTCGATGAGGCGGCTCACACCTATGTTCGACGAATACATCAGCGTGTGGGCCACGTCCATGTCGCCATATCCGCCACGGTTCCAGTTGTGGTCTTTCATCATGGCGCCATACATGTTATACACGCCTCCGTTACCGTTGGTATGGTCGTTGAGTGTCAGCTCTCCGTCGTCGAGGCCCACCAGAATTGATGCTGTCTTGAACGTGGAACCAGGTTCCATCAGTGCAGCCAGGGCAAAGTTGCGTGCCTCGTAGTATTGTCCGTCGTCGTAGAGCGACAGGTTGACGATGGCTTTCACGTCGCCGGTCTTGGTTTCCATCAGCACCACCACTCCCATGTCGGCCAGTCCGTTTGTGCCTTTTATCACTTCGAACTCTTCGCGCAGGGCACTTTCACACACGTCTTGCATCGTGACGTCAATGGTCGATACGATGTCGTAGCCGTTGCGAGGCTTGATGTCGATGAGGTCGATGTATTTGTTGAGTATCTTGCGACGGTGTTTCACGCCCGGCACTCCGCGCAGCAGTGAGTCGTAGGCCAGTTCCATGCCCGAGCGTGCCGAGTCTTTTGCACCGAACATCTCGCCCAGGGTGCGCCTGGCAAGTGAGCCGAACGGCTTCTTGCGGTTGTTGCGTTCCTCGATCGTGAGGCCCACGTAGTATTTGCGGCGAGGGTAGTCGCGAAAGAACGGCAGGCGCATGATCTCGGTGTATTGTATGTAGTTGAGGGTCGTGCCTTTGCACACTTCGAAGTATCGGCTTTGCGATGTCCACCCCTCGGCAAAGTGTTTGCGGTATTCGGCAGCAGTCTTGTTGGGACAGATGGCGGCAAGGCTGTTGCAGATGGTGTCGAGCCTTGCGGCAAAGATGTCGCCCTTGCCCATGAAGAGCGAGTCTTTTGTGAGGTGGAAGACTGAGTCTTGATGTGAGAAGACGCCTTTCTTTATGGCATCGTTGCTCAGTCCCGACTTGAAGTCTATATATATCTTGTAGTCGGGCAGGCTGCTGGCCATGAGCTGTCCGTCGGCCGAGAGTATGTTGCCACGCATGGCAGGCACCGTGAGGCTGTCCTGCTCGAAGTTGTTGCGACGCTGGCTCTCCCAGAACGCTTTGTCGAAGACCATGGTTTTCACCATGACTACTATGATGCCTGCACAGAAGGCCAGTGCGATGATGAGCACCAGCGTCGATTGGCTTGATATGTATTTTTTGTCAAACTTCATAGTGGTCAGTCTTCTTTGTTTATTGCAAATGGAGGGGTTGTGGAGTGTAGCAGGGTTGAGTCGCCGTTGGCTTTCAGCTCTTTCACTATCTCCGATTGCCGGCTTGCGTTGAGCAGTTCGCTTTCCATCGTGAGCACTCTGTAGCGTTCTTCCTGCAGGGTGACTTTGAGGCTGTCGATGAGCAGGGCGTCCTGCTGGCTTGCGTAGCGGTTGCCGGTATAGATGATGGCAAGGAGGACGAGGAACATGAAGAAGACTACCTGCTTGAGCATGAAGCGGCTTTGCAGGATGTCGCCTCCGATAATCGACTTGAGGGTTATCTCGCCAAGCGAATTTTCGTCTTCATCCTGGTCGGTGAACTGCTTTATGGCCTTGATGGCTTCTTCCTGTTCGGCACGTTCTTTGGTTTCGGCTTCGTGCAGTGCTTTGGCCAGTTCTTCGGTTATGTCTTTCTGTTCGTCGTTCACTGTCTTGTTCTCTTTATTATTCACGTTTCACTTTTCACTCTTTATTCCGACTCTGAGTTTTGCGCTTCGCGAGCGCGGGTTGGCTTCCTGCTCCTCGGCCGATGGTGTGATGGGTTTTCGTGTGAGGGCGGTGTAGGGTGTCGAGCTGTTGCCGTAGAAGTCTTTCTCTTCGTGTCCGTCGGTGTTGCCTGTGCGTATTATGTTTTTCACCATGCGGTCTTCGAGCGAGTGGTAGGTTATGACCACGAGTCGTCCTCCGGGCTTGAGCAGCTGGGTGGCTGCTTGCAGCATCTCGTTGAGTGCCTGCATTTCCTGGTTCACTTCGATGCGCAGTGCCTGGAAGGCCTTGGCCATGTCTTTCTTTTCGCGGTCGCGCCCGAGCAGTGGTTGCAGGGTGTCGATGAGTTGTGTGGTTGTCTCGATGGGTTGCGATGCTCTTGCCTTGATGATGGCCCGTGCCAGCTGGCGGCTGTTGTTCAGTTCTCCGTAGTTGTGGAAGAGTGTTGCGAGTGCCGTTTCGTCGTAGTTGTTGACGATTTGTGCGGCTGTGAGGCTCGATTTCTGGTTCATCCGCATGTCGAGCGGGCCGTCGTTGCGTATTGAGAATCCGCGTTGCGGGTCGTCGAAGTGATGTGACGACACTCCCAGGTCGGCCAGTATGGCATCGACGTCGTGGTCGTGTCCGTAGTATCGCATGAAGTTGCGCAGGTAGCGGAAGTTGCTTCTCACGAATGTGAAGCGCGGGTCGCCTGCCGGTGCGTTGGCTTCTGCGTCGGCATCTTGGTCGAAGGAGTAGAGGTGTGAGTCGGCATCGAGCCGCCTCAGTATCTCGCGTGTGTGTCCGCCGCCGCCCATCGTCACATCTACGTAGATACCTCCGGGCATGATGTTCATGGCGTCGATGCTTGGCATCAACAGCACTGGGTTGTGGTATGTCGGTGTGGCTTCGGGCATATCGGTGTGTCGTTTGGGTTTGGTGGGGGCGACCTTTGTTTGTTCGTGGGTCTTTATTTATATATAATGTACGCGCGCGAGGGCTTTTAATTTTATACAATACACCAATCTACGGTCGTAGCGGTCGGCCTGCAATGCGGGCATGTATTGCGTCAGAGTGATATTGGCATGTCGGCCATGAGGGCTTGCAGGTCGTCGCCGAGTGTGTCGGTCTTGCTGAGTTCGTCTTCACACTTCTGCTTGTCCCATATCTCGATGTGGTCGTCAACAGCAAGGATTCTTACGTCGGACGTGATTTGTGCATGTTCCAGTTTGCTCTTGTTTATCAGTATTCGTCCGTTGCTGTCGGGTTCCACCACATCGGCTTTGGCCAGAAACTTGCGTCGGATGTTTTGGTGGCTTCCGTTCCATGGATTGAAGCGTGTGCGCATCATGTCGAGCATTTCGTTCCAGAGGCTTTCGGGATATAGCACAAGGCATGGCTGGAAAAGGTCGGTGTGCAGTATGCAGCGTGTTTCGCCTTCTGCCTCCAGCACCTTTCTCAGCTGCGCCGGCAGGAACACCCTGCCTTTTGCATCTACTTTGGCTGTATAGTCTCCGATAAATCGCATCAATCCTTACTTTTTTTGTTTTCGTCTGCAAATTTAGTGATTTTTCCCCACATTCCACCACAATTCCCCACTTTTTTTTATACAAAATGCAACTTTTTTTTGGAGTCGGTGCTAATTGTTTGAGAAACAGTGCGTTTCTTTGTGGGGCAAAACGGCTATAAACGTGTTTGCAAAATGGCAATTAGCAATTGACGTTAAAAAAAATGAGTGGGGGCGCAAAATTTATTTCAAATAGTATTTGCTGGTTGTAAATTATTTCGTAACTTTGCCAGCGAAAGTAAAAAAATGCTAAAAATAGTAGATTTATGAAAAGACAATTTCGCTTGTTTGCAGTTGTAGCAGCGCTGGTGGTGTCTGTTCCTGCTTTTTCACAGTTACATTTTGGCCTTAAGGCTGGTATGAACGTTACAAAAGTGTCGCTCGACAAGACAACTGTGACAGATGCAAAAAACCGTTGTGGGTGGTTTGCAGGTCCGATGGCTGAGTTCACATTGCCTATAGTAGGTGTCGGTATGGATGCTGCAATACTCTACGAAAACAAGAGCATAGAGTTGGAATCTAACGGTGTGACGGAAACTGAACACCTCAGCTACATTAACATTCCGCTGAACTTCAAGTATTCTATCGGTATCGGTAGCGTGGCCGGAGTGTTCGTGACAACAGGTCCGCAGTTCTCGTTCAACATCGGCGACAAGGATATCTTCTCCGACATCAGCTTGCAAAACGTATCGGGTTCTGCACAGAACATCGGCCGCAAGTTCGAACTCAAGAAGTCGGAATTCAGTTGGAACGTAGGTGCAGGCTTGAAGGTGCTCAAGCACTTGCAGCTTGGCTACAACTACAACATCGCTATCGGCAAGACTGCCGAGATTTCGCCCGACCTGAATACCGTGGTAGGTGTTGGTACTGATGCCGTTAAAGGCAAGCTCAAGAACAACACTCATCAGATATCAATTGCCTACGTATTCTGATAGACAAATACCAACCAAATATATTGAAGTGATAAGCGAACCCTTTTTTTAAGGGTGGAGAGTTTCGTATGCGTGATGTATGCGAAACTTTTTTTTGTGTTTTTCGGTCGCATCCGGAGTTGCAGGCCAGGGTCGGAATAAGCAGTGGCCAGGGTGTGGGTATGATGTAATTTGCTTGTGCGCTTTGGAGTATTTATCTGCTCGCTTTGGAGTCTTTATCTGTTCGCTATGGAGTCTTTGTCTGCATGTCTTGGAAAAAACTATTGCGCGCCTGGAGAAATTTACCTTCACACCATGGAGTATTTACCTGCGAGTACGGAGTAATTCTTTAATTTGCACCAGAAATTATATAATTTGTCGTGCAAATTAAATAATTTGTACCACGATTTTAATAATTTGCACCACAAATTAAAGAATTCTCCATGGCGTGAAGGCAAATTACTCAGGGCGCGCAATAGTTTTTTCTAAGGCGCGCAATAGTTTTTTCTAAGGCGCGCAATAGTTTTTTCTAAGGATCTCATTGTTTTTTTCTAAGGCGCGCAATAGTTTTCCTACGTGCGCGCACGAAAATAAATAATGTAATACAAGTCTCGGATGCTGATGATACATCTACAGATACACTCGCTTTCACTCGGTATGACCATACATTGTGTGTTGTTCCATATAAGGACCTCTGCAGCTATGTTGTAGATGGAGTTCTCCTCGTCTGTCATACCGAGCGAAAAGCGAGTGTATCTTGAAACTGCAATACAGGTTAAGAACCCTCGAAACTTGAGTAAGGAACGTCAAGCTCTTTTCTGCTTTTCCATGTCTTTCACACTGCGTCGTTCAACCCTGGTCGGTCATTATCATCATAACGCTAATGACTGATTTGGATTAAAATACTTACAAAACACGTAAAATGTAAGTCGCTTTACGCAAAATGTAAGTAGTCGTCGGTTACTTTGCTTTATATTTGCACACGAAAACAATCACACATTATTAATTTTAATACGCAACATTATGAAGAAATTACTAACAACGATTTGCATGGCAGTGCTCAGCAGTGTCATGTGGGCTCAGACCTTTACCCAGGACAACTTGTCTTATACAGTGACAGGTGAAGGGGCTGTATCGGTTGTCAAGACCGACGGACTGACTGGCGATGTGTTCATCCCAGCCAGTGTTACCAACGACGAAGTGACGTATGCAGTTACTTCGATTCCTGATAATGCATTCTCTTATTCAGGCATTACCTCCATCAACATTCCAGCTTCGGTAGGCAGTGTCGGACAAGATGCCTTCTACAACTGCGGCGCCCTGACGAGCATCACCATCGAGGAAAGCGAGACGCCATTGCAGTGGGGAGGATCTGATGCTTCATATCATCCACTTCGTGATGTATCGAGTAACTACACGCTCTACCTTGGCCGCGACCTCAGCACACCAGGTGCCCGGTGTTACTTCCCCGGTGCTACGGACGTGGTGATAGGCGACAATGTTACGACAATCAACGAAAAACTGTTCCAAGGTGCTACCATGCTTACCAGCGTGACTCTCGGCAGTGGTGTGACATCGATGGGTGCATACGCCTTCGATGGTTGCACAACGCTGGCGTCCATCGATCTCTCGGCAGCCACAGGCCTGACTGAAATACCCGAACGTGCATTCAACAACTGTGATGCACTGACCTTTTTCACCATTCCTGCTAACATACAGACCATCGAGGCCAGTGCTTTCTGGAATATGGATGCAGACATCTACGTGACTATCCAAGACGGCGAGACACCGCTCACGCTGAACTGCGCAAGCTCTTATTATCCGATATTTGAGTGGAACAACACGGTGACTGCATACGTAGGCCGTAACATCGTTCGTACTGGCAACCATGCAAATCAACCAACGTTTGATAACAGTCTTGTGGGCCTTGCTTTCGGCCCGAAGGTAACAGCTATCGGCGACTATGAATACATGAACTGCTCGAACCTTGCGGGACTGGTTTTCGGACTGACGAACGTGAAGAGCATTGGTGTAAAGGCTTTCAATAATTGCCAGAACATTACTTCCATCGAAATCGGCGATAAACTGGAGACGCTGGGCGACTATGCCTTCCAAGATTGTCAGAAGCTGGAAAGCATCAATCTGCCGGGCACACTGAAGAAGATACCTACCGAGGCCTTCGAAAACTGCTTCGCACTGTATACTGTCACCCTGGGCGAGGGTATCGAGGAAATCGGCAACGGTGCATTCTACGATACCGATGCACTGACCGAAATCACCATACCGGCATCGGTGAAGAAGATTGGTCGCGCACCATTCTATTGCAACAGCGCTCAGGCAATGACACGCATGATCATTGCCGACAGCGAAACACCGCTGGAGTTTGCCAACGGAACATCGGAGTACAACTATGGCCGTGCCAACCTGAACGACGATGTTACGCTCGACTATTTCTATCTGGGTCGCGACATCAACCGCGCGAGCACCCAACACAGCCTTGTCTATAATTGCAAGAACATTGAGATTGGCCCGAAGGTGACCAATATTGACCAACTGTTCGATAACACGGGCGACGGCAGTGAAGTGGTTGAGACCGTAAAGGTACACGGCCTGACACCTATCGCTATCAGCACCGACCCATTCCACAGCAATACCTATGCCAACGCTACACTGTGGGTTCAAGGTGGTACGAAGGCCGCCTATCAGGCTGCCGACTACTGGAAGAACTTTACCAATTTTGAGACATGGTCATTTGTGCTGAACTACACGGTGAACGGACATGGTACGATGGAAATCGACGGCGAGGCTGCCGGAAATGGTGAGACGAAGACCGTGCGCAAGCCTAATGGCGACGGACTGGCTCCATCGAACTGGACATGGACGGTGACTCCCGATGCAGGCTATGAACTGACGAGCCTGACGGAGGAAGATAAGACGGAGGCTACTGATCCGGCTGTTCAGGAAATCTTTGTTGGCAACGCAAATTGGGAGAATCCTCACACCGCAGGAACTGCCATCAACCACGACCTCGACTACGTAGCTACCTTCGCCCCAATCACCTACGCCATCACTTACGACCTGGCAGGTGGAACCGTTGCAACAGCCAACCCTGCTACATACAACGTAGAGAGCGCTGCATTCACACTCACCAACCCAACCCGCACTGGTTACACCTTCGCAGGATGGACCGGCACCGACCTCGGCGCAGCAACAGCTACAGTGACCGTAGCTAAGGGTTCGATGGGCAACCGCAGCTACACTGCTACTTGGACTCCTATTACATATAATGTGACCTACGACCTCGCAGGCGGAGCCGTTGCAACACCTAACCCAGCAACCTACAACATCGAATCGGCTGCATTCACACTCACCAACCCAACCCGCACTGGCTACACCTTCGCAGGATGGACCGGCACCGACCTCGGCGCAGCAACAGCTACAGTGA